>DATFJO010000339.1:0-6750 GCA_035269145.1 Tangfeifania sp.
TATTACGGCGACAGCGATGAATTGAATCAAAAATACCTGGAAGAATACCTGGATCACAGAGCCGGCAGGTAAAGTATTTCTCTTGTCAAAATAAACCTTGAAGGTTATGGAAACCTTCAAGGTTTAAATTCAAAAACAAATGAAGGCGATTAAAATCACATCCACCCCAAACAGGTTAAATTCCAAACCTATAAATATTTTGCTATATGTTATTTTGCTATTCACAACAATAAATTTATTCGCCCATCCTAATTCTTCCCCTTCGGGGGAGTTAGAGGGGGCTGGGGCTCCCAATATTCTTTTGATTGTATCCGATGATTTGAATACACGAATCGGGCCTTACATGGAAATTAAGAATCACACTCCCCATCTCGATCGGTTAGCCAACGAGGGAGTGCAGTTCACACGCGCTTATTGTCAGTACCCGATTTGCGGTCCTTCGCGCGCTTCATTCATGAGCGGACTTTACCCGGAAACTAACGGCGTGTTGCGCAACAACGACCAGCCGGGGAGCTACAAAAAAGAGACACCTGCATTGGCAGACCATCCTTCGATGGCCGGATTTTTTCGCGAGAACGGGTATTTTACAGCCCGTGTCTCAAAAATTTACCACATGGGGGTTCCCGGCGGAATTGAACGGGGTGAACCCGGCGGCGACGAACCAACTTCATGGGATTATGCCTACAATGTGATGGCCAATGAAACACTTGGGCCAGGCGAACTGGAACTTCTTTCGCCAAAAAACCCCCATTACGGCGGAAATTTCTCGCGCATGATTATTCCTGACGAATTGCAGGAAACACAAGCCGACTATATGGCAACAACACAGGCCATTGCAATCCTCGAAAACAGGGCCGGTGAAATTCCTGAGGAAGGTACAAACAAGCAGCGCATTAAAAAACATGCACCTTTTTTCCTTGCCGTGGGTTTTGTGCGGCCGCATGTGCCCCTAATTGCCCCGGAGAACTGCTTTGTTCCTTATCCTGAAGAAGAGGTGGTTTTGCCGCCAGTCAGAATTGGTGAGGATGTTCCGGAGGAAGCTTTGCGCCGCCAGAACGATAAGGTTTTTGGTATGAACGAAATCCAGCAAAAACGTACCATCAGCAGTTACATGGCCAGCGTTCGGTTTATGGACCAGCAGGTAGGACGTTTGCTCGAAACACTCGACCGACTCGATTTACGCAAGAAAACCATTGTTATCTTTCTTTCCGACCATGGCTACAATCTTGGCGAACACAATTGCTGGTCGAAAATAAGTTTATGGGAAGGAAGTGTCAGGGTTCCCTTAATTATTTCGGTACCGGGTACTGAAAAAAGTTACGGAACCAGTAGCAACAATATTACTGAATTGATTGACCTCTATCCCACCCTGACCGAACTTTGCGGATTCAAGGGAAAAGAACCTGAAATTCTGCAGGGAAAAAGCCTGGTGGGAAATATCAATCGTCCTGAAAAAACAGATTCTGAGAAAATAGCCTATACGGTTTCGTACGGTGGAAATGCCGGAACTATACGCACTGCAAAATACCGTTACACACGATGGGGTGAGGAAGCTGGGATAAAAGATGAAGAACTTTATGATCATGAAAAAGATCCGGAAGAACATTTTAATCTTGCAGATGAACAGGAATTCAAAAATATTCTAATTGAATTGAGAAGTAAATATGAAGCTGCCAGGGAAAAAGCAGCTTCCGGCCTGAACTAACTCAACTCCCTGAATTTGTTCCGTTTTAAAAACTTAAGCCGGAACAGATTCGGGGATTTTTTCTTTAAATATCATCGATTTTAGCTGCCAGAATAAAATCATTTTCCGACAAACCGTTGATGGCGTGGGTAGTAATCTCAATTTCAACCTTTTTGTAATGGATGCAAATGTCGGGATGATGACCTTCTTCATCTGCCAGTTCGGCAACTTTGTCCGAAAACTTTACACCTTCCATGTAACTGTCAAATGAAAAACTATTCCTGATTTTTTTATCATCCACCGACTTCCAGTCTCCTTTGAGTTCGTTAAGCATTTCTTTCACATCATCGCCCTTTAAGGGTGTTTCTTCACCACTGCATGGTTCACATTTCTTCTCTTTTAAAGCCATAATTTTATTTTTATATGATTCTTCTGCTCAATTGAAAAGAGTGTGCCAAAAAAAGGATTCACCCAATTAAAATTGAATAAACACGCAGCACGATGTGCAAACAAGCAATATGACACAATGTGAACATTAATAATTCGTATTTTATGTCGCCCCCGGATTTCGACTATGCTGCCAATGACAGATTTGCATAAAGCACTCATAGTGAAATCAATAAGAAAATCACATTCTGGTGTCATTTCGAGTGCTCACCCAAATTTTTTGGGCATAATGAGTAAATGACAGAGATGCTGAATCCGCCAGCTGGCGGACAGCATGACGTTCTAAGGTTATCAGCTGCTTTTGTTAAGACCGTCACCCTGAACTTGTTTCAGGGTCTAATTATAAATCTGTCATTTGCAGGAGGAACGACTGAGAAATCTGTTCCAATTGTGAGAGATTTCTCCTCATTCTTCGTCTCCCAAAGGGATCGCTTCGCGAGAAATGACAATAAAGTCTGATTTGTATTTGACTCATATTTAGTGCCTTGTAAAAATCCGTCATTGGCAATCCCGGTATTCCGGGTGAGAAATCTCTGAATTGGAAACAGATTTCTCCTCCCGCCGGCTGGCGGGTCGAAATGATAGTTGCCTGTTTTGTCATCACCTTATTATGCCCAATAAAATTAGGTGAAAACTCAGTCTGACTGTCACACTGAGCGCAGTCGAAGGGGTGTTCACTGTACTACTACTTTTATTCTTCTAACTAAACGAATTTGATTCGTATTTGTAGAAAATATTTCTCAACAATTGTGTAAGTGATCCACATTATTGTAGTGGATTATGACCGAAGCACAGCAAATAGCCTGTTAAACAACAAACAACCAGTTTGTTAAATATTTTAAAAGATTAATTGGCACGTTTTTTCCAAAATAACAATTCAGTTTCAAATAAATTCAGTAACAAGTTTACTTATGGCTGATAGAGGAATTACCCGTTCGTCGGCAAACAATAAAAATCACCGATATCAAAAAAACAAAATGCCGGATATCGATAGTATGACCCGCGAGGAAAGACGCGAGCAACTCTTTTCGCACCACAACCAAATTGTTTGGATTTACTGGGCTGTAATCATTCTCGGAATATGGATGGTTTTTTCACCGCTCACGTTCAGCTACGGAAAATCAGTGGTATTGCCGGGCGGCGACAGAAGCCTGTGGCTAACCACCGAAGCTCGGATTGCCGCCATGAAGTGGAGCGATATTATCAGCGGGATTTTGCTGATTATTTTTGGATGGCGCTCACTTCGGCCAAACAGGCCGGTCAGTAACTGGATGATATGTTTAACAGGCATCTGGCTCACAACAGCCCCGCTGATTTTCTGGGCGCCAAATGCAGCAGCTTATTTAAACAGTACTCTATCCGGTGCACTTGCAATTGTACTCAGTGTTATCATCCCCGGAATTCCGAACCTCGTTATGTTTGTTCACAAAGGACCTGTTGTGCCGCCGGGATGGACTTACAATCCTTCGAGCTGGCCCCAGCGCGGAATTCTTATTCTGCTCGCCTTTGCAGGCTGGATGGTGTCGCGCTACCTCGGAGCTTACCAGATGGGATTTATCGATCAAATTTGGGAACCCTTTTTCGGGGAAGGCAGCCAAAGGGTGCTTTTTTCAGATGTTTCCCATAGCCTGCCTGTTTCCGACGGCGCAATGGGAGCCTACGCCTATACATTTGAATTTCTGATGATTTGGGTGGGCGCCCCCACCCGCTGGCGCACCATGCCCTGGATTGTTACTATTTTCGGAATACTTGTTATTCCGCTGGGACTGGTGCATATATTCCTTGTGATTTCACAACCTGTACTGATTGGGCACTGGTGTACCTTGTGCCTGATGGCTGCTGCCATTATGCTGCCGATGATACCTTTGGAAGCCGATGAAGTGATTGCCAACATCCAGCATTTGAAGGAAGCTATTGAAAAAGGTGAAAATTTCTGGTTTGTTTTCTTTACCGGAGGTGGCCCAACCGAAGTAAATTCCGATGAACGATCGCCGCAAATTGCGGAGCTGCCAACTAAACCTGCTAAAGTTCTGAAGTCATCAGTGTGGGGAATGAGCGTGCCCTGGAACATTGGAATCTCTGCTGTACTGGGGCTGATATTAATATTACTTCCCGGATTTTTTGGTGTGCCCATCGAAAAAATTTCGTCAAATATTTGCCACCTTGGAGGGGCTTTGGTCATTGTAACTTCAGTAATCAGCATGGGCGAAGTGCTGAGAAGGGCAAGGTATTTTAATATATTGCTCGCACTTATTATTTTGATAGTGCCGTGGTTTTTGGGCGACACAAATACGGGATTACTGGCTGGCACAACCATAACCGGCCTGGCACTTATTCCGCTGGCCATTCGCAGAGGCCCGGTAAAAGAAAAATATGGCTTCTGGAACAAGTATATTTCTTAAACATCTATAAAAGAATAAATTGACAAAATATATAAACAGTAACAAAATGGAACAATACAAGCAAAACACAGAAAATTCAGAGAAAGAACTGATAATTGTAACAGGCAGCAGCGGACTGCTGGGAACCAACATAATTAATAGACTGATTGACAAATACCGGTTGGTTGGGTTGGATAAATTTGGCAACCCCTATCCTCCCCGCGAAGTAGAGTGGGTGTGTTTCGATATTACGTCAGAAAAAAGCATCCGGACTGCCATGGAACGCATACGCTATGTTTACGGCGATAAAATTGCTTCGGTAATTCACCTGGCTGCCTACTACGATTTCTCGGGAGAACCCAGTCCGTTATACGAGGAAGTAACCGTAAAAGGCACCGAAAACTTTATTAAAGTGCTGCAGGATTTCGAGGTTGGGCAATTTATATTTTCCTCCACTAATCTTATCTACAAACCCACAAGTCCGGGCCAAAAGATTGATGAAGATTGTCCGTTGGAACCGAACTGGGATTATCCGGAATCAAAAGTGGATACCGAGCAGTTAATCCGGGAAAACAGGGGAAATATACCTGCGGTTATGTTGCGCCTGGCGGGTATTTACGACGATGAATGTCATTCCATCCCAATATCGCACCAGATACAGCGAATCTACGAAAAACAGTTTATCAGCCATTTTTATTCCGGAGATCTGAATCATGGAAATGTATTTCTGCACATGGAAGATTTGCTGGATGCCATTGAAAAAACTGTTGATAAAAGAAATGAACTGCCCGAAGAAACAGCTATCAACATTGCTGAACCCGAAACGCCAAGCTACAAGGAATTACAGGATAAAACAGGCAAACTTATTCACGATAAAACCTGGGAAACCTACGAAATGCCGAAACCGCTTGCCAAAGCAGGTTCTTATGGAATGAATATTTTAGGTGACCCGTTTATAAAACCCTGGATGATTGACAGGGCCGACGATCACTACGAACTGGATATTTCGCGGGCAAAAAAACTGCTTGGCTGGGAACCGAAACATTCGTTGATGGAAACCCTTCCGCTGATGATTGAAAAATTAAAGAAAAATCCTGAAAAATGGTATAAGGAGAATAACCTGGAGGTTCCTTCAAAAGTGGAAAAAAAGGAATAAGTATATCAGTTTCAGCACTGTCTCAGCAATGAAAATGCCACTCCTTTTGTGGATTCTCTACGCATTTTCGGGGATCAATTCAACAAAAAAATGGAAAAAATCAGTACCCGAAAAAAAGCTGCAATCATTCTATTTTACAGTTTTTCCGGCAGTTAAAAGGACCACATAGTCCTACAGAAAGTTTGTGGCATATTATTCGAACTATTTAAAATGAACTAATAAAAACATTTGTTATGCAATCAAAAGAATTAAAAGCAGAACTTGAAAAAAGATTAACGGATATCAAACAAAAAATTCAGGAGGTACAAAACGGAATCGATGAAGAAGATGCACCTTCTGTTGAGCTGGAAGATATTCTGATTAAACTGAAAGCATTGCAGGAAGATTTGGTACTGCAGCACGACCAGTTGGTAGCTATGGAAGAAGAAGGTGAACAATTTGACGAACTGGAAAAAAACATCTGGAGCAACATTAAATCGTTTGACTCAGCATTTTCGGATGCAGGTGCAATAATGAAGCCCAGCAAGTTTAAAAGCAGAGATCGCTCAGTAGACTTTAAAAATCCAACCGGCACCAAATAAAATTCTGTGGTCTAGTGTCAAATCAAGCAAAGGTAGTTCGGTGCTGTCATTTCGAATCTGAGGCACGAAGATGAGAAATCTTAATATTTAAGCAGATTTCTCCCAGAGATCGAAATGACATTTCAAAGTTGACACGAATTTAGCACCAAATAGCTTTAAACCATTTCCAAATAAAAGCAACAGACCGGCAATGCTGTAAACTAAATTGTGTATCCCAACAGGTTAAATTATATGGCTGAAAACAACAAAGATAAATTCTTACCTCATGCGCTTTCAGTTGAAGATATTTTAGATGAATTTGATTCAAAAAAAGAAGGACTGACCGAAAAACAGGCCTCGGAAAAATTGAGTCAGTTCGGCAAAAATGTCATTGAGGGGAAAAAACAAAAAAGCCTTTTTCAACTGGCGCTCGATCAAATCAACAATCCTGTTATCTATTTGCTGATGGGTGCTGCGGCTGTTTCTTTCATTTTTGGTGATATCCCGGAAGCAATTGCAATT
>DATFJO010000340.1:0-3355 GCA_035269145.1 Tangfeifania sp.
TAGCTCCGGCATTTTTTATTTTAACCAACGTCGTTATTTTATTTCTTGCCTATTTCGAACGCCCCTGGGAATCGACCATTGCTATCGTTACCGCACTTTCAGGGATACCGGTTTTTTACTGGTTCAAAAAGAAAAATAAACTCAGGGTTTAGCCTGTTTTTCCAATTCTTCAAGCATTGAATTAATCAGTGTTTTTGTTTCCTGCTGAAGGATTTTATAGTCTTCGTTTGCAAGCGGAACTCCATATTTCAGGTAAACTTTGGTTGCCGGCTTGCTCATTTGCCGGAAGAAATGACCTACAAATGTATCGTCGTCAATCCAGGCATCCCATTTACATCAATTGTTTTCTGGCTGTATGGATGAGGCAATATCTATTTTTGTTTTCTGAATAATAAAGCACGTTGAATGGTAAATGCCCAGCCATAATTTTTGATATCGGTATCTCCAAAATCAGCAATTCTTGTTAAGTCATTCGAGTAACGGATATCGAGTTTTGTGTATTTGTCGATTTTAAAAGCGGCGCCTCCTGTTAATCCGGCTGAAAACCGTGTTGGCTCCCAGCCCAAATGTGGCGATCCTGAATTTGAAAACAGGTACCCGATTTCCGGCCCGGCATAAATATCGAGAAACTTTACAGGTGAAAACGACAACAACACCGGCAATGAAAAATAATGAAACCGTTGTGATTTTCTCATCCAGTAACCGGCCCATTTATCGGTGTATCCATAATAACCCGGCTGGTTATAATATTCTCCTCCATTCTCTCCGGGGAAAGTTTTAATAAAATAGTTGCCTCCTTTTTGTTGGTATAACAACTCAATTTGAAGATCAATCGGGCCTAAAAGATTTTTCTTTTTATAATATGCGCCCAACGCAATTCCACTTCTCATTTCAAAGTCGTAGACGACGCTGGAGATATCTTTATTGAGCCCGAAATAGGTGGCGCCGCCTTTTATGCCAATTTCAGATTGCGCATAAATATTCGTATTAAATGCAAATAATAGAGAGAAAAATAGAATTCCTGCTGTAGTGTAAATTTTCTTCTGCATGTTATTTGATTTTTGATTATTAATTTTTGAAGAGTGATTGCTGAAGTGTAATCGCGAAACTGTTTGTTTTTAGTTTTGCCGGATGAGTTGAATCGCCCATATTATCGTAATGACTAAGATCGAATGAATACCTGAAATCGAGGGACGTATTTTTGCCTAATTTAAACCTTGTGCCTGCTGAAATTCCGGGTGAAAAGCGGTTCAGGTTGTCGGTTTTTAACCGATTGGAATTCATTGAAAACAGGTAATTAAGTTCGGGTCCGGCAAACAATTCAATAAAATTAGCAGGCTTAAAAGATACCAGCAAGGGCAGGGATAAATAATGCAACTTTTCTTTTGTGGAATAAGGAATAGAAACAGAACCGGAATTATTTTCGCCGGAATACGGTGAATAGCCGCCTCCCAACGTACCGTCGATTGGTTCAATTTTTACATCTGCTCCTTTTTGCTGATAAAGGATTTCACTTTGAAATCCGAACTTCGCAGAAAGATTTCGTTTATAAAAAACACCGGCTGACAATCCGTCTTTGAAATCAAAATCGACATTTGATTTGGGGCCACTCCTGTAAATATTGGAATAAATGATTCCTCCTTTTACCCCGAATTCAGTCTGTGCGGTTGCGGATTGTGGATTTAAAAAACTTAAAGCAAAAAGAAAAATGAATGATGCTGGAATTAAAATAGATTTTTTCATTGTATAAAGATTAATGATTTATTGTTCAAAAGTAAAGGTCTTTTATGTTAATTAGACCAAACAGAAACAAACTTTTGTTAAAATAAATTTAGAGGTGTTAAAGCCGTTAAAAAGTATGAAAAAGAAGGTGCGGTTAGAGAAATTAAGTCAGGTGTGAGATTCTTTTTGCTTGTCTATTTTGGAATGTCTTTTCGACGAAGAATGAGGAGAAAACTCTAAAATTGAAGCAGATTTCTCCCAGAGGTCGAAATGACAGTACTGAACTAATTATGCCTGATCCGAAATTTCGTTATTCAGAACAAACCACCAAATGAAAAGCCCCTTTTGCAAAAAAGTCCTGATTGCTAATTTGAAGGTTGTTTTCTGCCAGCAACGCCGGAAGACCACCCAGGCGCATGTAATGTTTAAAATTGCGGTGATGCTCTTTTCCGGCAAAAAACTCGGCAAACTTGCTGCCGGCTCCCACGTAGTTTTTTGGCAGCGGAAATGTGTAATCGATAAAAATCAGGCGGTGTGCCAGACGTTTCATTTCACCAAGAATGGTTGAATGCATTTCAGGGTCGAACTGGTGGAGGGCCAGTGTCATTGTTGCTACACCAAATTCCTTGTCGTTAAAGTGAAGTTTGCCGGTGGCATCGCACAGGCAAAATTCAACATTGTCGAAATTCTTCTTCTTTTGTGTTTTTCGGGCCTTGTTAATCATAGATTCTGAAAGGTCGGCCCCAACGACTCTTTTTGCCACCGGCGCCATTTCAAAAACCTGCGCACCGGTTCCGCAGGCCAAATCAATTACCGACTCGCCCTGATTTATTTGCCGGGCCATGCGTTTTCGCATCGAAGCCAAAACCGGGTCAATTACTGTGCTGTAAAAAATTCCTGATTCTACCATAAATCTTGTTTTCTGTTAAACCGATTTTATCCGGTTTTGTTCTCATAGAATAATCGGAACCGAAAATTATGAAAAAAATTCACATCCTTTTTCTGATCACATTTTTTTTAGCAACTGCTTTCAAAACCGATAAACCGGCTTATCTTCTTTTTAATCAGAAAGGAAAAAAGGTGAAATATGAAAAAATGCTCAAAGAACTTGGGAAAGCTGACATTGTTTTGTTTGGCGAACTTCACAACAATCCGGTGGCGCACTGGCTGCAAATTGAGCTGGCAAAAGATTTATATGCTGAAAAAGGAAATGACCTGGTTTTAGGTGCCGAAATGTTTGAAAGTGATAACCAGTTGATTTTGGATGAGTACCTTGACAGTTTGATTTCGCAGCGACGGTTTGAAGCCGAAGCCCGTTTGTGGCCCAACTACAAAACCGACTATAAACCACTGATTGAGTTTGCAAACAAAAAGCATCTCCGGTTTGTGGCGACCAATGTTCCCCGGCGTTATGCTTCGCTTGTAAATGCTGAAGGTTTTGAAGGCCTGGGAAATCTATCGGATGAGGCCAAAAAGTTTTTGCCCCCACTGCCGGTGAAATACGATTCTACCTTAAATGCGTATAAAAGCATGATGGAAATGAAAGGAATGGGAAGCCATGCGAATTCCAACTTTCCCAAAGCACAGGCGATTAAAGACGCAACCATGGCATATTTTATCCTGGAAAACTGGT
>DATFJO010000341.1:0-16741 GCA_035269145.1 Tangfeifania sp.
GAAAAGTATTGTACCGGAGGGAAATAAGCTGTGGAAAGTAATATGTTTTTACTGTTATCCATTAATTGATAATGATTTTTTCAGTGGTTGAATTTCCATTTATGCCGGTTAGTTCCAACAGATAAATTCCGGGATTGAAAAACGACACATCCAGGTGAATCATTTCTGACCGAAGGTTGGTTTGTGAAAGAATTGTTTTGCCTGTTAAATCAAACAGCCGAAAACCGGAAACAGGCTGGTCAGCAAGAATATTAAGTTGTTCAGTTGCCGGATTGGGATAGATTTTGTAGGTGTTTCCGTTTGCAGTTTCTTTGAATCCGGAAGTGGCGCATTCACCAATCATGTTATTGTCGAGCCAGTTGAGCCGGGTAGTAATCCAGTTTTTTAGTTTGCCAACTTCTCCTTCATAGGTCAGGGGCTGATATCCAATTTCGGGAGCTCCCACATTTATACCCAGAATGTCCCATTTTTCGAAATGGCGTTGCTGTGCATTTTTTACTACGTTCTGAAGTGAATCTATCATCCCAAAAATTCGTTCGTCGCTTAACACCGATGAGCGCATTTCGAAATACCTGCAATTGGTTTGGTTTTTAAAATTGTTGTCGTAAAACAGTCTGACCATCCAATCGGGCGATTTTACCCACGGATTACAGTTGTTTACTTTATAAGCCCACCCTGAGCCGTCGGTGGCTTTAAAAATGTAACACTCGTTAATGTTTTTCCAGGCCCAGTCGAAATCCCAAACCGGCCCGGCTTTTATTTTGCCGTTTTTGTCTTTATGAAAATAGCGGCTTTTTTTAAATCCGTCGTTGTTTCTCGATATTTCACTTACAATAAAATAATCGATAAAACTTTGCACGTCGATGTAATTTTGATATCCCGCGTATGAATTATCGAAATTGGGGCCGTAAAGGTTTGCTTCGAAACTGGTTACGTAATCGCGAATATAATTTTTCTGCTGGCTGGTCAGTTCGTCCCATTTGGGGTCGTGGTAAACAAAATGCACGTCATAATCGGGATGGTTTAGCGGAGAATAGGGCGACAACCAACTGTCGTAACTGTTCCAGTAATCAATTTTGAAAATATAACCGCCGGTTACTTCTTCACCCGTGTTGTCGTCTTCTTTTAATTTGGCAATGTCCACACGGTCTTTGTCGCGTTTAATTTTTTCACCAAAAACATAAATTCCGCGGTATTCGTTGTTCAGAATTACTTCCACCAGAAGTGCGCGTGGGGCATAATGACCGAGCAATTCAAAAAGTTTGTAGCCCAGAATGTTCCGCATAAACGATTTGTCGTTGTAGTTGGAAAGCAGCACCCAGTCGTTTTCTTCGGGCAGGCCCAGCAGCGAAATGTTGCGGTTGCTTCCGTCAGCATTTCGGGTTTCTACGCCGTAGGGAGTTTGCGGATAATGAATGGATGAAGCACCTCGTCCTTCAATTCCTATAAAACCATCGTAAATATTTGGCTGATCGTTTATATGGTTTATACCACTGCTGTTATTTATAATTTTCATCCGGGCCGTAATTTTTGGTTCATCCGGAATATTTTTGCCTTCTGTATCGATAATGATTAATGGCAGGTCGGTTGAAAAATTACTCAGGCTTTGGCTATTAACTTCTGAAAAGAAAAAAATCAGTATAACTATTACACAGAAAGGAGATTTGTTGCAGTAAATATTTAGCATTGATTTAAAATTTTAAGGACAGGAGCAAATTATCCTTAAGTAACTGATGTTATTCCCGGAAAAATTTTTTGTCTTCGTCATCATCCTCTTCTTCTTCCAGTTCTATTCCCTCGGGATGTGTTTCTGATGAATCGGAAGTTTGATCTTCCAGTTCTTTTTCGAGTTTTTCTTTTGATTTGCTGATTTTCCGGGATTCTTTTTTCAGTGTCCACAACCGGGGGTAAAAGTAAATGGCTGAAATGATATACCCCAGCAACACACAACTTAATAATACAAGCACTAGCGGTGCATTGGGAATTTCCCAAAAAAATACGTTAATAGAAATTTCAACTGAGTTTTGAAGGGTAAAAATTACCAGCAGAATGGCCAGTATCAGAATGATGATTATAACTGCATGCATAGCTATTTATTTTTTACCGAATATAAAAAAAGGATAACAGAAAACTGCTATCCTTTCAGAAAAATATTATTGCATTGGCTTATTTGTAATTAATCAGTCCATTTTGTATTAATGAGGTTATCACTGAAAAGCATTAATAACCCTGGCCTTTAGGCTGGGGAAAAAAGAACCTGAATCGCAGAACTCCGATTTTTGAAAAATTTGTAAAATACAAAATACAAATTTTTCAAAAATCTATTGCTGGATACTCTTGCCTGGCCCCAGCTTGAAAGCCGGGGTTATTAATTTCCGGAAAATAAAAAACATTTCATCAGGTTGAATAGTGTTTCTTATTTGATGGTCTGAAACATGCGGCGCAACCGAATATTCCGTGGGAGTGATTGGTCTTTATCGAGCGAAAGCCAAAGGAAACTGGCCTTTCCAACCACGTGGTCTTCGGGTACAAAACCCCAGAAACGCGAGTCGGCAGAATTGTGGCGGTTGTCGCCCATCATCCAGTAGTAGTCCATTTTGAAGGTGTAGCTGTCGGCAGGTTCACCGTTTATATAAATGGCATTTCCTTCCACCTTCAGTTCGTTGTCTTCGTACACATCGATGATGCGGTGGTACAACGGCAGGTTTCCAATGGTTAGCTGTACGGTTTCGCCTTTGGCCGGAATAGTAAGCGGCCCGAAATTATCGACATTCCACGGGTAATCTTCATCGCTCGGGAATGCATTCGGGTCCCAGTCGCCGGGCTCTTCCACAATCCTTTCAACCGATTCGACATTCGAGAAACTTTTCAGTTTTTCAACGTTTTCATCGGTTAGCGGAAACATGTACTGGCCGTTTGCAAAAACCGTCCGGTCATCTATGGCGATGTGAAGCCGTTCAAGTGCTTTCGGATTGATGGAAGTTCCGTTGGTTGTGACGATATAATTGTGCTGCATTCCCGGAAAATTTTTCTGAGGTTCACCGTTCACCGTCACTTCACCGCGAACCATTTGGATTTCATCGCCGGGAATTGCGATGCATCTTTTAATATAATTTTCGCGTTTATCTACTGGTCGCGCAACAATATCGCCAAAACTGCGCGGGTCGTTCCATATTCTTTCGCGCCCGTAAGTTCTCACAAGCTGGTAGTAGCTTTGGTTTTGCAGATGAAGCGCCACTGTGTCGCCTTCCGGAAAATGAAAAACAACCACATCGTTGTTTTTAACATCGCCAAAACCGGCCAGCCGTTTGTAGGGCTGCTTAATCCATTCCACATACGATTTTTTTGTGCGGCTCAGCGGAAGCGTGTTGTGCACAAACGGAAACGAAAGCGGCGTATTTGGCGTTTTCGGTCCGTAGGCCACTTTGCTCACAAAAAGGTAATCGCCCACCAGCAACGATTTCTCCATCGACGATGTTGGAATGGTGTAAGCCTCGATAAAAAACATCCGGATAAAAGTGGCTGCAATCACTGCAAAAATAATGGCATCAACCCACTCAACCAGTTTGGTTTGTTTGCCTCCCGGCGGATTCTTTTTCTTCCAAAATGCCCAGTGTACTTTTTTGGTGATGTAAATGTCGAATATTACTCCGAGTCCCAGCAGCCACAAGTAGCTTCCGAGCCAAATTACCCAGAGGGTGTACAAAGTTCCAACAGTGATAAACTTAAACCATTTGTTGGATAGAATTTCTTTAATCATTTATGGATATTTAAATTTTTAACATGTCTTTCATCGATAAAATTCCTTTGTGCCCAAGGCTGTATTCGGCCGCCAAAACTGCCCCCAGCGCAAAACCTTTCCGGCTTTTTGCGCTGTGGGTAATTTCAATGTAATCCACATCCGAATCGTATTTTATGGTGTGAATTCCGGGCACTTCTCCACGGCGCTCCGATTTAATGGGCAGTTCGTTGCCGGCATTTTTTGTCTCTTTTTCCCACTTTTCAATTTCAGGGTGCACTTCAATTAAATCTTCGGCCAGGCTGATTGCTGTGCCACTTGGAGCATCTAATTTTTGTGTGTGATGAACCTCGGTCATTTCGGGCGAATATTCGGAGCGCGCACCCATCAGGCGGGCAAGTGTTTTATTCAGTTCGAAAAACAGGTTGACACCTACCGAAAAATTACTGCCGTAGAAAAAAGTACCGTTGGTTTCTTTGCATTTTTCATGCACTTCGTTTTTCCTGTCGAGCCAGCCGGTGGTTCCGCTTATAACCGGAATGCCGGCTTCAAAGCATTTAAAATAGTTATCAACTGCCGAATCGGGAATGGTAAACTCAATGGCGACATCGCATTTTTTCAGATTTTCAACAGTTAAGTCTTTCTGGTTATCAACGTCAATTATTAATTCAGTTTTGTGGCCGCGGGAATGTGCTATTTTCTCAATTTCTTTCCCCATCTTTCCGTAGCCTATCAATGCTAACTTCATATTTAAATGATTTGTCTGTTTTCAAAATAAAATCACAAAGATATAATATTCGATAAATGTAGCCAGCCCGGTTTGTAACTTAAAATAATTTCGACCAACAAGTGAAAGTAAAAGACAAAAGCTTGCGGCAGAAGCGGGAATCAGAACAAAATGCAGATTTTTACAATTATTTCATTTTAAACAGGTTGCACTGTTTTCTTTTATTCGTTATCTTTAGCTGAAAAATACAGATATGACAATTCTAAAAGTTACAGTCGATAATAAAAAAAATGCACGGTTGCTGCAACGAATGTTGCAATCAATGCGTTTCGTAACAAAAATTGAAAGTGAACTGCCGCTTGTCGAAGATAAAAGTCAGTTTGAACAGTTACAGGAAACACTTGATTCTGTTAAAACTGATGCATCTTTCCCCGAAATAAAAGACCCTGTTAAATGGCAAAACAATTTAAGAAATGAATGGGAGACTCGTTGATACCAATATTTTGATTTCTCTTGCAAAAAATGAAATCGAACTGGCAGACATTGCCACTGATGAAACGCGATTGTACATATCGGTGATAACTTACATGGAAACCATGAGTTACCGGTTTCAAAACAGCATAGAAAAAGAGACCGTTTCAAAATTGTGTGAAAAACTGCCGGTGATACAACTCAGCCGGAAAATTGTTGAAAAGGTTATTACGCTGAAAGAAAATCCGGAAATTAACCTGGGCGATGCAGTAATTGCTGCTACCGCTATTACCAACCGGCTCGATTTGGTAACAGCCAACGTTTCTGATTATCAGAACCTTGATTCGAAACTAAAATTGTTTAATCCATTCGAAAATAAATAGTTCTGTTTCGAATGAATTCTTCTGTTCTTTCCAAATTCATTATTTTTGGCTTTCATGAATAAGAAACACATAAAACTTGTAGCTACCGATCTCGATGGCACATTTCTGAAAGACGATCGTTCGGTTAGTGAGCGTAATCTAAAGGCTTTGCACCGCCTTGGTGAAAAAAATATTGTCAGGGTAGTAGCTACCGGCAGAAATCTGCGTAAAGTGGAAGAAGTGCTGAGCCCGGATGTGCCCTTCGATTACATTGTTTTTTCGTCGGGAGCAGGTGTTTTTAACTGGAAAGAAAAAAAACATATTTTCAACCGGAACATTACCCCGAATTCTACGGAACGTTTGGTAACGCATTTCAAACAACAGGATTACAATTTCTACGCGTTTGCTCCTGCTCCCGGAAATCACCGGCTGTGGTGGCACCGCGGCAAAACTGAGTGCGAAGAATTTAACCGGTTTTTTACTTTTCACGATTCATTTTCTGAGCCGCTGGCAGAAAACGGAAACCTGGAAAATGGTTTATGTCAGTTTATGCTGATAATTCCTGAGGATGAACAGAATTTTGCTTTGCTGAAAGAAGAAATTGAATCGCAATGTACGGAAATCAGGGTAATACGTTCATCGTCACCGGTAACAAAAGGATACATTTGGGTGGAAGTTTTTCACCATGAAGTCTCAAAAGGACAAGGCGTTCTCCAGGTTTGCAATATGCTCGGGATAAAACCTGAAGAAACAGCAGGTATCGGCAACGATTACAATGACCTGGATTTGCTTGGCTTCACCGGCCATTCTTACTTGACTCAAAATGCACCGCCTCCGCTGAAACGTTTTTTTACACTGGTGCCATCAAACGAAGAAGATGCCTTTGCGCACACCGTTCAACCCCTTCTTCAATAATTTGTTGTAATGCTGAAGAAAATTTTGATACACATTTCTAAAATAATTGCGAATATTATGAAAAACCTGTTAATTGTATTTTTTCTGCTGAGCACATTTTTGCTGAGCGCACAACAAAATGTGGAGCTGCAAGCTCCAATTCCACTCGATCCGAAAGTTTCGAAAGGAGTATTGGAAAATGGCATGACCTATTATGTGCGTGCCAACGATGAACCTCAAAACCGTGCCGAACTAATGCTGGTCGTAAAAGTAGGGTCGGTTGACGAAGATGAAGACCAGCTCGGGCTGGCGCATTTCGCGGAACACATGGCTTTTAACGGAACCAAAAATTTCCCGAAGCATGAATTGATTAATTATTTTGAATCGATTGGGATGGAATTTGGACCGGAAATCAATGCTTATACCAGTTTCGATGAAACTGTTTATATGCTGAAAGTTCCGCTCGATTCGTCGGTTTATATGGATAAAGGCCTGCAAGTGCTATACGACTGGGCCAGCCAGATTACTGATTCCGACGAAGAAATAGAAAACGAACGCGGTATTATTGTGGAAGAAGAGCGTGGCGGCCGAAGCGCAAACTTTAGAATGCAACAGCAATGGTTGCCGGTTTTCCTGCACAATTCAAAATATGCCGGGCGTCTGCCCATTGGAGATATCGACATCGTTAAAAATGCACCTCCGGAAACACTGCGCCGTTTTCGCGACGATTGGTACCGCCCCGGGTTGCAGGCAGTAATTGTGGTGGGTGATTTTGATCAGCAGAAAATGGTGGAACGTGTAAAAGAAAAGTTTTCTAAAATTCCGGCTCAGGAAAATCCGCGCCCGAAAGAGTATTTCGAAATTCCGGATCACGACGAGACCCTTGTGAGTATTGCTACTGACAAAGAAGCCCAGTATCCGGTTGCATTTGTTTTTTACAAACATCCGCTGGAAGTAACTGAAACGCTAAATGATTACCGGGAGTCAATTCTGCACAGTCTTTACAATGTGATGATAAACAGCCGGCTGGCCGAAAAAACGCAGGAAGCCGAACCACCGTTTATTGTAGGTCAATCTTCATTTACTGAATTATTTGGGCCGAAAAGTGTTTACCAGTCGGTAGCGGTTTGCCAGAGTGGTAAAATTGAAGAAGGCTTGAAAGCCGTTTTGCTCGAAAATGAACGGGTAAAACAATATGGTTTTACTGAATCGGAATTGGAGCGGCAAAAGAAAGCTTTGCTCAACAATATTGAAAAAGTGTACAACGAGCGCGACAAGCGAAAATCGATAAATTTTGCACAGGAATACCTGCGTAATTTTCTGATGACCCAGGAACCCATTCCCGGAATCGAAAATGAATACGAATATTTTAAAAAGTTCCTGCCCGGCATTGAACTGGAGGAGGTGAACAACCTGGCAGATAAATGGGTAACCGATAAAAACCGGGTGGTTGTGGTAACGGCTCCCGAAATGGAAGGAATGGAAGTGCCGGAGAAAGAGGATATTTTTGCGCTGCTCAGTGAAGTGGAAGAAACAGAGATTGAACCTTATGTCGATGCAGTTTCAGATTCACCGCTGCTTGCCGATAAACCAAACGGAAGTTCGGTGGTGAGTGAAAAGCCAATCGAAAAAGTAGAGGCTGTAGAATGGACATTGCGAAACGGAGCAAAAGTAGTTGTAAAACCAACTGATTTTAAAGACGATGAAATTCTGTTCAGCGCCTGGAGCCCGGGTGGAAAATCGTTGTATGAGGCAAACGACGAAGTGTCGGCTGATTACACCACTTCCATTATGGCAATGAGTGGAATTGCCAACTACGATAAAATTACGCTTGACAAAATGATGGCCGACAAAGTTTTTAGCCTCTCACCATACATTTCCAATTTGCGGGAAGGGTTCAGCGGGAACTCCTCGGTAAAAGATGTGGAAACAATGTTGCAGATGATGTACCTCTATTTTACCCGTCCGCGTTTCGATGAAACCAGTTTTCAGGCTTACATGAGCCGGGTGAAAGGAATGCTCGCAAATAAAGCAGCATCGCCCGAGGCAGCTTTCCAGGATACGCTAACTGCTGTTATGGCAAATTATCATGAACGTGGAATGCCTGAATCATTGGAGACGCTGGAAAAAGCCGACTTCAGCAGGATAAAAGAGATTGGAAAAGAACGTTTCCGCAATGCAGCCGATTTTACCTTCTTTTTTGTGGGCAACATCGACATGGAAATTTTAAAACCGCTCGTTGAACAGTACATTGGCGGATTACCCTATTTCGATGACAGGGAAGAATGGCGCAACCTCAACATCGATCCGCCGGCAGGTGTGGTGGAGAAAATGGTTGAAAAAGGTCAGGAAGAAAAAAGCCTGCAGTACATCGCTTTTCATGGCGATTTCGATTACTCATCAGAAAATGCCATCGAACTCGATGCCGTTGGACGGATTTTATCAACCCGCCTGCTCGAGGTCATTCGCGAAGACAAGAGCAGCGTGTATTCCATCCGTGCAATGCCGTCTTCTTCAAAATATCCTGAAGAAGAATACACCGTGGGCATTTACTACGGAACCTCTCCCGACAAACTGGAAGAGCTGAAAGAGGCAGTTTTTGCTGAAATCAGGGATTTTGCTGAAAACGGCCCGAGCGGGGAGGAATTGGCAAAAGCAAAAGAAAAACTGTTGCGTGAGCGCGAAATTTCGTTGCGCGAAAACAATTTCTGGCTGAGTATACTGAGCAACACCTATTACCTGAAAGATGGCGATTTTTCATCATTCGGAACTTTCGACGAAATTGTTGAAGGCATGACTACTGAATCGATTCAGAAAGCTTTCAAAAAATATTTTGATTTTGACAATTATGTAAGTGTGGCATTAAAACCAGCAGGTTAGTATTTAGTCAGCTATTAAATTTCGGAAGCTGTCATTTCGAAGGAGGAACGACTGAGAAATCTCATTCAAATTCAGAGATTTCTCTCCCGGAATACCGGGATTCTCACAACGTGATCGCTTCGCGTGAAATGACACAATAAAGTTGATGGGATATTAAGAAACATATTTACCGGGTTGTTCCGGTTAAAACTAAAGGATGGTTTCATTCGCTGATGCCATCCTTTTTTAATGATTAAAAGTGTATTTTAGAGGTCTCAAAAAATGAACATGAAAATTTACTCTCCGGTTTTCATAACATTGCGTGTTATTATTTATTCGTTGCTAATGTTTGGTTTGGCAGAAGCAGTTCGTTTCGATGCACTTTTCCCGATGGAGGAGGGCTACTTTGGTGAAATCAGCATGGTGGAAATTTCCCAGGAAATCATCCTGTTTGCGTTATTCATGTTTTACCTGGTTTTTGGATTCAAATTCCGCGAAATTCAACCGGTTTCGAATATTGTGTCACTGTTTTTTCTGATTTCATTCATCCGCGAGTTCAATTTCCTGATCGATTTCTGGATTTACCCGGCGCTGTTTGTTTTGGCAATTACTGGCTGGCTCGTAGTTCGCGATTTCAGGAAGCTGAAAAGTGCCACCGAAACATTTTTTAGCTACCCGGCTTCTGCGTGGTTTTTTTCGGGATTTCTGGTTACCTACATTTTCAGCCGGTTGTTTGGCCGTTCGAAATTCTGGTTGCTGATTTACGATGAATCCAACTACCGGCTGGCAAAAGCAGCTACCGAAGAGGGAATAGAATTATTGGGCGATGCGTTAATGTTGATTGGCGCCATCGAGTTTATTTTTACCTGGCTGGCACAAAAAAAAGAAGTTCAAAAATGAAGGTTTGTGGATTTACATTTATCCGGAATGCAGCAAAATTCGACTTCCCGGTGGTGGAAGCCATCAATTCCATTATCCCGCTTTGCGATCATTTTGTGGTGGCTGTTGGAAAATCGGAAGATAACACCCATGAAATAATTGAAAACATTGCTCCGGACAAAATCACAATTGTGGATACGGTTTGGGATGAAACCCTGAAAAAAGGGGGAGTGGTTTATGCGGCCGAAACCGATAAAGCTTTCGATGCTGTTCCCCCGGAATACGACTGGTGTTTTTACATTCAGGGCGATGAAGTTTTGCACGAAAAATACCTGCCGGCGGTTCAGCAGGCTATGAGAGAAAATTTGAACCGAAAAGAAGTGGAAGGACTGCTGTTCCGGTACAAACATTTTTACGGCACGTTCGATTATGTGGCGGTTTCCCGAAAATGGTACCGCAACGAAATCCGGGTGATTCGCAACGATAAATCCATTCGTTCGTACCGCGATGCACAGGGATTTCGAAAGAACGGACGAAAACTGCAGGTAGTTCCGGTTGATGCCGAAATTTATCATTACGGTTGGGTGCGTCCGCCCAAATACATGCAGGAAAAAATCAATTCGGTGCGGCAGTTTTACGACGGCATTTCAGAAGCTGAAGCACATCAACTTGCAGGTGAATCCGAGTTTAATTACAGCGGCAATTACGATGCACTTGCCCGGTTTAAAGGAACGCATCCTGCAGTGATGCAAAACCGTATTAAGCGCCTGAACTGGCAGGTAAAAGTTGATTTGAAAAAAGTTAAAATGAAACCCAAATACCGGTTGCTGCATTTTATTGAGAAAAAATTTGGAGTACGGTTATTTGAGTACAGAAATTATAAAATAATCCGGAACAAATAAATCGTTCAAATTATGAAAACGGCAGTTGTTACAGGGGCATCAAAAGGAATCGGGAGAGTAATTGCATTAAAACTGGCTTCACTGGGTTTTTCGCTGGCGATTGTTGGTCGAAATGAAAAACAACTTTCTACATTAAAAACCGAAATTGAAAAATGCGGCGTTTCCTGCCTCGTTCTTGCCATCGATTTGAGTGACGAAAAAGCGCCGGATCATATAATAAAAGAAACTATTTCAAATTTTGGTCAACTCGATTTGCTGATTAATAATGCCGGGACTGCCCAGTCAGCCGACATACTCGAAACGGACGCGACCACCTGGAATGCTATTTTCAATGTAAATGCCCGCGCGCCTTTCTTCTTGTGTAAAGCGGCCATTCCGCATCTGAAGAAAAGTGAAAACCCCATTATTATCAATATCGGTTCGGTGGTGGGATTTAAAGGTTATGAAGGTCAGGCGGCTTATTCTTCTTCGAAACATGCCTTGGCTGGTTTTACCAAAGTGCTCGCAAAAGAAGTTCAGGACGACGGAATTCAGGTTCACCTCATTTCTCCGGGCGGAGTAAATACCGAAATGATTCGTGAAATGCGCCCGGATATCAATACCGACGAATTGATTCAGCCCGAGGAAATTGCTGAACTCATCGAGTTTCTGATCACCCGGAAGGGCAGGGGAACCATCGACCACTTTTACCTCCGCCGGAAAAGCGGGCGGGCTTTTGGTTAAAATATAATTATCCCCCAATTAATCCGGCATTAATAATTTTTTCGGTTAAAACCTTGCGTTTCATTATAACCTGTTGTGGATAGTGACGTATAACTTTGTTTGTCAACGAATCTAATTGTTTGCCGAATGAATGAGGTCAATACAAAATGCTGAAATAACAGACTGCATTCAAGCATTTTATTTTTGCTTTCATCTTTTAAGAAAAGGTATTTGATATATTTTAATTGACCCGGTTTTCTTTTTTTTGACACTCATGAATGAACCATTTTTAAACAAATTAAAAGAAATAGTTGAAGCTAACCTCACCAATGAAAATTTTGGGCCGGAAGAGTTGGCCCGGAAAGTCGGAATGAGTCACTCGAGCTTGCATCGCAAATTAAAAGATTCCACCGAAAAAACTATTAGTAAGTTTATTCGCGAAATTCGCCTTGAAAAGGCCAAAGAGTTATTGCTGAGTGAGCAACTATCTGTCTCCGAAATTGCCTACCAGGTTGGTTTTTCAAGTCCGACATACTTTAATAAATGTTTTCATGAATATTTTAAAGTAACTCCGGGTGAGTTTAAAAGAAAAGATGAAAAAGCCCGTCAAAACAGATGGACGAAAAATAAAACTCATAAAATCTTAATTTATACTGCAATTCCTCTAATTGTTGTTTTAGTTTTTTTGGGATTTCTGAATAGCAAAAATAATGTATTTGTGAAGGATAAAGGAGTTGAAAAATCAATTGCAGTACTCCCGGTTAAATACAACGGCAGTCCCGGTTTTGATTACCAGGCTGAAGGTTGTATGGAAGAAATTCTTGACCGGCTGATGAAGATTGAAGATTTGCGGGTTATTTCCAGAACTTCGGTCGAACAATACCGCGAAACTTCCAGGTCACTTAAAGAAATTGGAAAAGAGCTTCAGGTTTCAACGTTACTTGAATCTACTTTTCAAAAAACAGGAGATAAAATAATTCTTTACCTCCGATTATTTGATGCAGCAAATGAAGCTTTGATTTGGAGCGATAGTTTTGAGGAAGAATGGCGAAATGCTCCAACCATTCAAAGTGAAGCTGCAAAAATGGTGGCACAGGAACTACATGCCAACATTACCTCGCGGGAAAAACAACTATTGGAAAAAATAGTGGAAACAAGTGTGGAGGCCCGCGACTTTTATCAACAGGGGATGAACTACTTCCTGTCTTATCAACTGGATAATACACGCAAAGATGAACTGGATAAAGCAGCGGATTTTTTTCATAAGGCTCTGGAAGTTGATTCTGCACATGCCCCTTCTTATGCCGGCCTGGCAACTGTTTTCTGGGAAAAGAATTACAATCTTAATTATTTTGAAACGAATTTTCTCGATTCAGCATTTTACCTGGCACAGCGTGCACTAAATTATGATTCTCAGTTGGAAGAAGCATATTTAATTAAAGGCAAATATTATCACGAAATGAGCGAGGATAAGAATGCGTTAAAATACATTCAAAAGGCTGTAATAATTAATCCGAATTATTGGGAAGCCTACTCAATTCTGGCTTATATTTATACCTGGCGACAACCGGATTATATTAAAGCGATACAAAATGAGCAGAGAGCCATTTCGCTCAATCATGGAAATGGTTTGGCTAATCTGCACAAGCAACTTGCTTTTACCTATGCGTGTGCCGGTATGATGGGAAAAGCCCAAAATCATTTCATCAATTCTTTCGAGCTAAGTGGGGCAAGAGACTCTTCAACCTATTATAGGTCATTAGGAACGTTGGAGCAGTATGCAGGAAATTACCCGGCAGCAGAAATACATTTGGATCGGGCTCTTGATTGCGACTCAAATGATGTTGCTTTGTTGCGCAGGGTGGGCGGGAATTATAATCTTCTCAGAAATTATATGAAATCGTTACATTATTATCAAAGATGGGTTAAGTTGAAAGATTCTCTTGAAATACTCGACTTGGGCGAAGCTCACCGGATTGCCCTGGCTTATTACAAAACAGGTCAGTTAGAAAAGGCAGAGGAATATTTCAGAATGCAGGAAAATTATTGTCTTCAATCCATTGAGAAGAACCGTGATTTTGCTCAAAGCCGGAGAGCTTATTACGATTTGGCCGCAGTATATGCTTTTCAGGAGAAGAAAGAAGAAGCTTACCAATTGCTTGATGAATTCATAAAGAATGAAATTTTTCCGTTTTGGTGGGTCACCCTAACCAAAGACGATCCATTGTTTGAAAAGATAAGGCATGAAGAACGTTTTAAAAATATTCTTGCGGATATGGAAAAAAAATATCTCACTGAACACAATCGTGTAAAGGAATGGATGGAAGAAAATGATACTCTTTAAATATCAACGCTTTTATTGAACATATAGATATCTTGCCGGAAAATTATAACGAATAAAAAATAGTTTTAAGGATTGACAAAAGATTGCAACCTTTTGACAAAAGATTCAATCGCATTACTGCAAATAATTCTGACATTGTAATAGTTTAATATTCAGTTTATAAACTTAAAATTACATGTCATGAAAAAGCTAAATTTTTTCTTTCTTTTTGTTTTTATTGTTGTTTTGATTTCCGGTTGTTCAGAATTTGAAACAAACAATAATTTGTTGGACCAGGAGAATACTCCTGAACTTAAAAAGGCCAAAGTGCCAATTCCTGCAAAATGCTGGACAACCACTGTGCCTGATTTTTCGAAGGGTAGCGTTCTATGCGCACCTGCAGATTCAGGAGTGGTAGTTGTAGCTGGCGGCAATATGTCAGGGATTGAGGCGCACGGCGGAAAGCTGGACACTGAAAAGAGTACCTGGGAAGTTGTCAGTTGCGAATTTGATTATGCAAGCTCTCAGCTTATTGAGTACATTAAAGGAAAACACACAGTTATGAACGGCGACTATTTTTGTTACACCGGCACTTTGAGTGCGAGTTATCCTGACGGCGCGATTACAGGTACAGTTATTATTCGTGAAGGAACTGGAAAATTTGAGGGTGGAACCGCAGAAGTAACCATGAGTGGATTTCTCGATTTTGAAACGAGTATTGCCACAATGAAAGGCGAAGGTTTCTGGACTTTCAGCGATTAATTAAAAGTAAAAGCCATGAAAACAATTTTTGCAGTATTTATTTGTCTGGCATCTTTTGCAGTTTCAGATGGGCAGAACAAAATGCCGTTATTCGAAGCAAAAAAATATGCCATGATTACCCAAGATCAAAAATGCGAATCGCTAACTGATTATTTATTGAATTGTCTACGTTACCCCGAAGAGTGTATGAAAAGCAGGGACGAAGGAACCGAAGTGTTAAAATTTACGGTAACATCGAATGGTGAACTGAGGAATTTTGAAGTAGTTAACAGTGTTTCTCCCGAAATTGATGATCATCTTACCGGGATTCTTAAAAGAACCAGTGGGATGTGGTCTCCGGGAATGAAAAACGGGATTCCTGTTAATATGGAAAAAGAAATTGCGGTTGCTTTTAAATGTAGTGAACTTGGAGTAAAAGCTTTGTATAAAAATTTCAAAAATAAGGCAAATGCAAACCTGGATAAAGGAATTAAATTGATGCTTGTCAAAAATAAACCTGAAAAAGCTTTGAGATACTTCAATCGTGGAATTCGTTATTGTCCTTATGAAGATTGCCTGAGACTTGCACGGGGGTTGTGTCGTTATGAATTGGGTGATAAAACAGGCGCTAATGAAGATTTTGAAAGAATGACAATTGCCGGAATATCAACTGACAGCAGAGTGTTAGCAGAACAAATGTGTGATTTGAAAGGTTACGAGAAACTTGCTCAAATTTTAAGTGAAAGAGAATTCCCAAGATGAAGTTTTGAGGTTTTGGAAATTCCCTTAATATTTCCGTGAATTTTAAGTTTTGTGAACCATTCCGGGATTTCCGGGATGGTTCTTTTACCAACTAACATTCACCAAATCATCGCCGGCACCGAGTTCTTTCAGGTATTCGCCGATGTCCTCCGAAAATCCGGGAGGACCGCAGAGGTAGAAAGGCTGGTCAAAATTCTCAATGTGTTTTTTTAGAAAAGCTTTATCGATTAATCCGTGCAGGTATGGTTTTTTGTCTTCTTTTTCCAATACATTCAGAAAGTTTTTCCCCAGCATCCGTGTAAATTCATCGGCCATAAAAATGTCTTTTTCCCTAAGATTTGCAAAGAATAACCGGCTGCCGTCAATTTGGTCATCTACTTCCAGTTGACGTAAAAGGGCAATAAACGGCGTAACGCCCGTGCCGCCTGCAATAAAAACCGCAGGCCCTTTGTTTTTAAATGTTTCAAACGGATCGGAAATCAGGTAGCTTTCTCCTTCGTTGAGTTTCGACAAAGCCAGCGTTAATCCTTCATGTTCAGGATATACCTTAATCGTAAATTCGAGTTCGTTCTGTGTGGGCAGGCTGGTCATGGTAAACGGCGACCATTTATCTTCGAAACCGGTTTCGTCGAGTGTGGCTTCAATAGCCATACCCGCTTCATAATCAAAACCTGCGGGGCGCTCAACTTCTAACCGCATAACATTGTAATTCAGCCATTCTTTGTTCAGTATTTCTACTTTATGTGACATAGTTTTATATATTTTTTATTTCTGACTTTTTATAAGCTCATACGAAGTAAATACCTTCAGCTATTTAATAAGACGGTTTGGGGCGGATGATTGTTGAACAGATTTGCAGATTTATTGCTGTTTATTCCGGTTTTAAACCTCTTTTAAATTTCCCAGCAACGTAGGCAGCAATTCCGAGACAGTGGGATGGGAAATGACCGCATTTTGAAGAACAGTGTATGGAGCGCCGGCATACATAACTTGTAAAACAGCGCTGATAATTTCATCGCCGCCAACGCCCAGAATGGCAGCGCCCAGAATTTTTTGGGTTTCAGCATCCACAATAACCTCCATCATTCCAATGGTTTCACCTTTTTCTTTTGCCCGGGCAACCTGGCTCATCGGCATTGTGGCTTCCATAACTTTATGCCCTTTTTTGAGGGCTGCTTTTCGGGTCATTCCGGCGCGCCCCAACGGCGGATCGATGTAAAGGTTATAAGCCATAATCCGGTCGGAAACTTTGCGGTTTGCGTTGCTGAATTTATTGGCGGCAATTATTTCATAATCGTTGTACGAAGTGTGCGTAAAAGCGCCTTTTCCGTTGCAATCGCCCAGGGCAAAAACGCCTTCAATATTTGTTTCGAGACGGTC
>DATFJO010000342.1:0-6264 GCA_035269145.1 Tangfeifania sp.
CGAAATTTCGCAGCGAATGCTCGCTATTGGAGAATGGCTCAATGTAAACGGCGAATCAATTTACGGTGCCGAAGCTTTCGAGCTTCATAAAGATTTGCATGACTGGGGAAAAATTACATTCAAGGAAGAAAACAACCTAAAAAAACTTTATCTGCATGTTTATACATGGCCGCTAAATAAAAAAATTCCGCTAACAGGAGTAACTTCAATTCCTTCAAAAGTTTATTTGCTGGCGGACAAACAAAAATCTGCACTCGAATTTTCACATAAAGGCGCATACACAGAAATCCGGATTCCCGAACTGGCTCCTGATCCGTATGTTTCGGTAATTGTTCTGGAATACCCGGAATACCCGGAAACAGCCAAAAATTTGGTGGCGAAAAATATTTCAGGAGGCTTTTCCTTAACACCTCTCAATGTGATTTCAGATGAAGATGAATTGAAAATTGAATCAAAAAGCAGACGCGGAACTGTTCCTGAACATGCTGTTATTGATAATCCGGCGACCCTGGAATGGAAAATTTATGTTGACTCGCCCGGCACTAAAAATATCGATGTGTCTTACAGCAATCAGCAGGATGAAAACAGCGGAAGGTTGGTTATAACAGCAAATAAAACGGAACTTACTCATGCTATCCGGCCAACAGGCAAAACAATTGGTGAACCCAATGCCGACTGGGTGATTGACAATTTCAAATCGCACCGAATTGGCCAGATTGATTTCCCTAAAAAAGGATATTACAATATTGAGCTGGAAATGAAGCCTTCACAGAAAAATGACTTAAAATTTCAATGGATTTGGATAAAATAATTGATTCAGCAAAGAAAAAACAGATTCAGAAACTTATAAAGCTCAGTATAAACTGACAGTCTGTGGGTTATCAACAATTGTTAATATCTGAGGTTAACAGATAGTGAATACAAACAGGTAAAAAAGTATTGACTTGAGTTGGTTTTTATCCTATTTTTGATTCTACCAGGTGAGCGATAAAAGGCAGCTCCGAAAATGTGGAAACGGAAAAAGTTTCTTAGCTGAAGCCAAAACCGTTTCAACCCGACCGAAAGGAAGGCACATTAAAAGAGCCGAAGTTTGAACCAGGCAGTCTGGAAACCAAAGGTTCATTCAATCAACTGGAAGAGTTCCAGACGTTCTTTCAAGATTGAGTCTTCAGGCAGAAGATAATTTTCGAAGTTTCGGCTTCAATTTTTTATCGAACTGCGCAACAATGAATGGTTAAGTACCATGATTTGCTGAATGTAACCGGGAAACCTACGGGTAAATCCGGGAACACTGAAAGACACTTCGTCCGTGAAGGTATCCGGAAAAACCGAGCGGACCGCTTAAGGATTAGGCCGTAAAAAGCCAAATCCGAAAGTAAAGGGCATTGATTTATCTGTAAAAAGACGAACAATGCCGGCCACAATAACCGTAACCTGGCACTTGAGCCAATTTCGGTTGGCCCGGTGAATGGGAGCTATTCGTAACAGAGTAGTTCCCATTTGTGTTTTATAACCCCTAATGATTACTCTAAAAGATTCAGTACAATAAAAAATATTGGAAAAAATTGAAGTGGATTAAATCTGAATGCAGAATTTAGTGGGGAAAAACAGAAGGTCTTAAAAATAAGAAGGATGGGTTCAACAACCCATCCTTTTCTCATTAAACTAACTAACCTAACTAAACCTAAACTTATGAAAATAAACGTACCACAAATATAAGGTCTGAAAACATTCTGTACAACCAAAAACTGTTAAATCATGTTAATGATAATACAAAATTAACATGTTTTTTACTGGGCAATAAAGGTATAATGAATTGTTCCCTTCTGTAATTCAGGAGCTTGTGGGTCTGCATTAAAAAAAGTTCGTTGTGCGGCAGTTTTTGCATATAAAAAAATTTGATCATCGCGCACCGAAGAATTTTTTTGTGGTACGGCTTCTACTACCCTCCCCTGCCGGTCAACTAAAATATCGACTACAACTTTTCCACCACCCTGCGCCAGATAAACGGGCACAGGCAGCCGGAGGTGATATCTGTTTTCAAGGTAATAAACAATGTTGCTTTCGCCGGCATAAATTACATTCTTTACAGAATCCGGGTCCATTCCTTCTGTTGTTTCCACCGGCATCTCAATATCATCCAAATCTATCGTTTCTTTCGAGAGCTGTTCGCGCACATTCTGTGAAAGTTGCCGGGCTGCTTCCAACTCTTTTGTATATTCCTCATCAAAAAATTCTTCATCTTCCATAATTTGTTTGGAAGCCTGGTTTGTACGACTGCTTTGCGGTTCAGAATAATCAGATGAAGGATCATTGGGCATGGTTTCTTCAGGTTGCTGAATTTCTTCTTCCGGCAGCTCCGGTTCATTCAGGAGCTCTTCAGGAAATTCAATCAGCAATTCTTCTTCCGTTACATTTCCTTTCATATCAACCTCAGCAAGCAGGAAAGCTGATAGCAGCAAAATGTGAAATACCAGGGTACCCATTACCCCATAAATATTCCGTTTATATATTTTGAGAAGCTTTTTCACGCAACAAAATTAAAAAATAAGAAGTATTATTCCTTTATTCATTCTACAAAGAACGACAAATACCAAACTTAACAGAATACAATGTTTTAAAGGCAACAATTTCTTTAACTAATTTTAACATGCTCAAAGCCAGTTAATATTTTTTAAATTGATTATTTTTCTGAATCATAATTTTTTTGATTAACTGAAAAAGACTTTTTTGGAAAAGAATGAGAATAAGGGTGAGGAAGAGTAAAAAACTCATAATAGCCGAAGGAATTTTCATTGTTTTGTTTCTATCGTTTTCTGTAAACCAGGGGAAAGCACAAACAAACAAGAAAGACACCCTTGTGAACCAAATTGATCCTGAAAAAAAACAGGAACAATTTTACGACAGCCTTGCGCACAGAGCCCGGCAAAGCAAGCTCATGAATATGCTTTATGATTTTTTAATATCGCCACCACGTCCGCAGGTCGATAAAGAAGCACTGGCAATTGATTATTACAGCAAGTTTGAAGGAAAAATTATTTCAGCAATAAACATCAAACCGCTGGAAGTTTTTGGGCCAAGCTTTAACGACACAAGCAGGCAGGCAAAAAGCTGGCTTGAAAAAACGGCCAATGCGCTGCACTCCAAGTCGAATTTAAATACCATTGAAAAGTTGCTGCTATTTGACGAGGGTGATTTTGTTGATGCCGGATTAATGTATGAAAATGAACGCATCATCCGTTCTTTGCCCTATATTCAGGATGTACGCATTATCCTTGAACAGGACAGCATTTATAAAGGGCTTGTTAATGTGCATGTGATTACCAAAGACCGTTTTTCGCTGGGAGTAACCGGAGGCGTAAACGGAGGCAGTTCAGCCGCACTGCAAATTTATAACCAGAATATTTTTGGAGTTGGCCATGAAATTTCACTGGGCTTTGTGGGTAGCCTGAAAGAGCAACCATACACAGGCCTCGAAACATTTTATAAAATCAATAATATCAGGGGAAAATTTTTGGACATCTCTGCCGGTTACATGAATACTTATGAGCGCGAAGGTTTTTCGTTTATTCTGGATAAACAATTTATTACCCCTTCCATAAAATGGGGCTATGGTGCATCAGCTCTCCGGATGTATCGCACCAACCGGGTTTTTGACGATGACCCGATCAAAACAGTCTACCCCATGAACCTGTCGTTTGTAAGCGCCTGGGGCGGACGAAGTTTTCAGATAAAACCCAATCATTATCAGAACTCACAAGTGGTGCTTTCGGCCGGGTTCTACAACCGGACCTATTTAAAACGTCCAATTCCGGAACCTGAAAATAACCAGTATTTCTCAAACAGTACATTTTACCTGTCGGGAATTACTTTTACGCAACGCAGATATATACAGGATCAGCTTGTTTACAGCTATGGGATTACAGAAGATATTCCGGAGGGATTTAAAAATGAAATTGTGTATGGATTCGATGCCAATGAGTTTGGCAACAGGCACTATGCACACCTGTATCTTTCAAACGGAAATATTCTGGCTAACCGGAGCGGATATCTATATCTGGCAGGTGCAATAGGCGGCTACTTTAAAAACCGGGAATATGAGCAGGGGCAGATACAGGGAAGTCTCAATTTTATTTCGAAACAGGTTCATGCCGGGAAAAAGCGGTTAAGGTTATTTACAAGGGCCAATTATTTAATCGGCATCAGGCGTTTCGAAATCGAAAACCTTACCCTTCGAAGGGACAATCACATCCGTGGATTTTCAAGCCGGGAAACAACTGGCAAACAACGACTCAGCCTCGATTTGGAGTATGTTCTTTTTATCCCGCGACAATTCTATCGTTTTAATATTGCGGCCTATGGCTTTGCCGATTTAGGGATAATCGGCTCGAACAAACAACTTATTTTTACCCAGAACTATTACAGTGGGCTGGGTTTCGGATTGCGTCTTCACAACGAATACCTGGTATTTAAAACATTCCACCTCCGTCTTGCTTTTTATCCTTTTCCGCCATCTGACATGAGCTTTACCGGATTTATTATTGAAGAGCAACTCAAAAGAGACTTTTACAACTTTGAGCCGAAAGCACCTCAACCACTTCAGTTTAAATAAATCTTCTTTTTGGGAATTTCTGCTAAATCATAATAACTTCAAATTACCGAACAATAACTACCCAGTCGCTTCCGGCTTCTGCGGGTGGATTACCCAGCTCAACATTGCCCGGTCCTTTTATTTCAGTTACATTTCCAGCCTGCATTTCGCCGCCTTCGCGGGGATTAAACCATTTGACTGAAAACGAATTCTTTGAATCGATTTTCAGGCTGCAATTTGCTTGTCCTGAAGGAAGATACACCACATAAATTTCTCCCGGATTTGAAAAGCAGTAACCGTCTTCAATATTTATCAGCTCATCGGTGCTTTTCATTGATTCAACCGGCAACTTGCTGAAAAAATCAGTAGCAAGAGTCGATTGTTTCCACCAGTTATGACGGCTGCGAAAATCTTCCAGTCCCAAATCATTGTGCGGATAGCGGTACCCAAAATACCATTCCACGCCTGTTCCTCCAGCCATAAGCGCTCCCCAAAGACAATGATGACGAACGGTATCGTGTTCCAGATCATGAGAATCGGGCATTACTCCTTTCCAGTGCGGGCCAATTTCATCCAGATTAACCAGCCAGCGTTTTCCGGCTTGCTCCGATTCATTCACCCATTTTTTCATCCGCTGATGAACTCTATACGGATTTCCGATTTGCATGGATGGTCCGTCAAAATTCTCAAATCCCAGGAAAGGTTCGAGGTATTCATTCTGATGATGATCGTCGGCATGAGTATGCACTACCACAATATTCGGATACGGATTTGTTGCTTTCAGGTAATTGGCCATCGCCACTTTTTGTTCATGCGTTTGCCCGATGGGCGACCAGTCAGTCGGACCGTTTTCTTCTCCCATATTCCAGGTAACCGCCGGATGATGTCCGAAACGGGCAATCAATTCCCGGAGGTAAATTTTTCGCTGTACATCGGTGTAGCCCATGTCGAGCAGACATTCATTTTCGGTTTCCTGCAACACAAAATGCTGCATCATACCCAGATTGTCCATGTGGTCGAATACAATCTCCCACTGGTCGAGCTTGCTGCAATCGAACCGGTAACGTTCGTTGTGCGATGTGTAGGGCCAAACATCTTTGCCATCGCCCAATATATTCATCGTAAGCATATAAACTGAATTCACGCCCTGAGAACTCAGATAATTTAATGCACCTATTATTCCTTTTCCTTTTTCGTCCTGCCAAACCGGGTCACCCGCCTTCCAGTCCGAAACATGCGGTTCGTATTTATGAAGACTCTCTTTGGGGTCGGCTTCTCCTTCGCGGACTTCCGTTTTTAAACTGAAACGTGAGGTCTGGTCGAAACCGGCAAAAGCCAGAAAATTCTCAGGGCTGTCGGCCCCGTTTTTTATCCAGACATCCCCGGTTTCCTGAAACTCGAAATATCCGTCGCCCCCGTTTACAATTCTTCCTTTTGCACGGAAATCATCGCCGGTCTTATCCGATTCTTCAATTTCAAAACTCCCATTTGCACCATCCATTGGCAATGACTCGCCAGTAGCTCCATCATCTTTCACCACAATATTTTCACCTTCCAGAAATGAAACAGTGTAATTCCAGGTTCCCGTTGCATCCGGACGAAAACGAACTTTCCAGGTATTTCCCACATCAGCGGAAGTTTCAGCAGCATTGCCATCAGCAGCAAAAAAACCG
>DATFJO010000343.1:0-8529 GCA_035269145.1 Tangfeifania sp.
CATCGGTTGCTCCGGCTGCAGCCCGCAGCCTGGACCTCAAAAATGGCGATGTGATTCAAATCGGCGAAATAAAAATTCCGGCATTTATACAACCCGGTCAGGCTGAAAAAACAATAAGTGTTGCCCTCGGTTATGGAAGAGTGACAGGAATTCCGGAAGAATTAATAACAGGTGTGAATGCTTATCCGTTCACGCAGGAAAAAAACGGAGTGCGGCTTTTTTCTGCTTCCGGTCTGGATATTCAAAAAACCGGAGAAACGGAAGAAATGGCCCTTGTGCAGGGGCATCAAAATATGGAAGGCCGCCCCATTGTTCGCGAAGCCACACTGGCGGAATGGAAAGAAGATCCGGCTGCCGGCAACGAACTGCATGAATGGGTAGAAAACCATCATGCAACACTGTATCAGAAAAATGAATATCCCGGACATAAATGGGGAATGGCCATCGACCTGAATAAATGTACAGGTTGCAGTGCCTGTGTATTGGCCTGCAACACCGAAAATAATATACCGGTAGTTGGTAAAAAAGAGGTGATTCGGGCGCATGAAATGAACTGGATCAGAATCGACCGTTATTACAATGGTGAGGAAGAAAATCCGGAAGTAGTGCGGCAGCCGGTAATGTGCCAGCACTGCGACAATGCACCCTGCGAAAATGTATGCCCTGTTGTGGCAACCAACCACTCGAGCGAAGGATTAAACCAGATGGCCTATAACAGGTGCATCGGAACCCGTTACTGCAACAATAACTGCCCTTATAAAGTGCGGCGGTTTAACTGGCTCGATTACACCGGAGCAGATGCCATTCCAAACAACCGTTACGATCCGGCGGGTATGTCGGTCGATCTTTCCAGAATGCGCCACAATCCGGATGTTACGGTAAGAGCCAAAGGGGTTATTGAAAAATGCTCGTTCTGTGCCCAACGCATTCAGGAAAAGAAACTGACAGCAAAAAACGAAAACCGCACACTGCGCGATGGTGAACTCAAAACCGCATGTCAGCAGGCTTGTCCGGCCGATGCGATTGTATTTGGAGACATGAATGATCCGGATAGCAAAGTTTCTAAAATGATGAAGGATCCCAGGAATTATCACCTGCTTGAAGAGTTGCATACTTTGCCCAGCGTTGGATATTTAACTAAAATCAGAAATAAAAGCTAAAACAAACTAAATGACGATGCACAAATCAACGGTAAGGGAACCGTTAATAAACGGCGAAAAAAGTTACAAAGATATTACCAATGATGTAATGGCACCCATAAAGGCCAAACCCGGCAAATTATGGTTTGCCGGGCTGACTGTGTCTGTTATTGTTATGCTGGCAGGGTTTGCCGCCATTGCTTACACGGTTTGGTTTGGAATAGGCACCTGGGGTGTAAACCGTACCATTGGCTGGGGATGGGGAATTACCAACTTTGTGTGGTGGGTTGGTATCGGCCATGCCGGAACATTTATTTCAGCTATTTTGCTGCTGTTCAGACAAAAGTGGCGCACCAGCATTAACCGGGCTGCCGAAGCAATGACTATTTTTGCGGTGATGTGTGCCGGCCTTTTTCCGCTCATTCACATGGGGCGGCTTCCGCTGGGCTTTTTTATACTGCCCTACCCCAACACCCGCGAATTGTGGGTGAATTTTAATTCCCCGCTTCTGTGGGATGTATTTGCCATTACAGCTTACCTGCTCGTTTCACTGCTTTTCTGGTACATGGGTCTGATTCCCGATTTAGGCACTATCCGCGACAGGATGAAAACACTCTGGAAGAAAAAAGTATACAACTTTTTAAGTTTTGGATGGAGCGGTTCTGCCAGACACTGGCAGCGCCACGAATCGATGAGCCTTATACTGGCCGGACTTGCTGCTCCGCTGGTTCTGTCGGTGCACACCATTGTTAGTTTCGACTTTGCCACATCGGTTATTCCGGGCTGGCATACTACTATTTTCCCGCCCTATTTTGTGTCGGGTGCTGTATTTTCCGGTTTTGCCATGGTGCTTACACTTATGATTATTACCCGGAAAGCGCTGAACCTTCAGCAATATATAACTGTGGGGCACGTAGAATCGATGAACAAAGTAATTATTGCCACCGGATCAATTGTGGGCATCGCTTACATCACCGAATTGTTTATGGCCTGGTACAGTGGTGTGGAATATGAACGCTACGCTTTTATGAACCGGGCGCTCGGACCATATGCCTGGGCGTACTGGATTATGATGACGTGTAACGTGATATCGCCGCAGTTGCTGTGGATAAAAAAATTGCGCAGAAACCTGGCTTTCACTTTTGTACTTTCCATTTTTATCAACATTGGTATGTGGTTCGAGCGGTTTGTTATTGTAGTTACTTCGCTTCACCGCGACTATTTGCCATCGAGCTGGGCCATGTACAAACCTACCTGGGTTGAAGTGGCCATTTATTTGGGAACATTTGGTTTGTTCTTTACGCTGTTCTTCCTTTTTATCCGTTTTCTGCCTGTAATTGCCATTTCCGAAGTGAAATCGGTTGCCCGCTCGTCAGCCAGAAAGTTTAAAGAGAATGTTTTAAAAAATGATAAACCGGAAAATCAATAATTATGGGAGCAATTGTTTACGGATATTTCACCGATGAAATTAATTTGCTAAGAGCAGTAAAAGAGCTGCAGGGCAAAAACATAAAAATTGCCGACGTGCGGACACCTTTTCCGGTGCACGGTTTAGATACTGTATTGAAATATAAAAGGCCGTTTTTGCCCAAAATAGCTTTTGCCGCAGGCGCCATTGGCGGCATTTTGGGATTTGGTTTCCAGGCATGGGTTTTTACTGAAGCGTGGCCGCTCAATATTGGGGGTAAACCATATCTCGCTATTCCGTCGTTTATACCGGTAACTTTTGAGCTAACCATCCTTTTTGCTGCCTTCGCTATGGTTTTTGCCTTTCTGATTCAGAGCAACCTCGGACCGGGAAAAATACCCGACATTCTCGATGAAGAGGTAACAGACGATCATTTTCAGATTATTCTGACAGAAAAAAACAACAACCTTGCAGAACCTGAATTAACAAAGGCACTTTCGGGTTCGGGGGCAATAAATGTCAAACACTTAAATTCAGAAAAATAATGGAAAAGCAAGATATACCGGAAGCCAAACCTCTGAATTTTGATAAAAGGATGAAAACAATACTGGCGGTGGCAGCCGGACTTGGAATTGTTGCCCTGCTGATTGCTGTTTTTATTCAGCAACTGCCCTCCACGCGTATCTGGGCAAATTTGTGGCTCAACGCCATAATGTTCCTGTTTCTGGGATTAGGCGCACTCTTCTTCTGGACTGTCAATGCACTTGGTGAATCTACCTGGCAAATTAACATTCAGCGTATTCTGGAATCAATGGCCCTGACAATTCCTTTTTCCGTAATCCTTTTCATTCTCGCTTTTCCGGGGCTAAAAGATATTTTTGAATGGACACACACCGAACACCTCGATGAAATACTTCAGAAAAAAGCAGCTTATCTGAATTTGCCATTCTGGTTGATACGGTTTGCAGTTTATTTTATTATCTGGAGCTTTTTTGCGATTTATTTGCGGAAGATTTCTGTCAGAAACGATTACGAACCTTACGAAAGATACCTGAAACGCATCAGAAGCACCTCGGGATGGTTTATGGTATTGTTTGCAATTACCAGCTCAATGGCAGCCTGGGACTGGCTTATGTCGATTGATGGACACTGGTTTAGCACACTTTATGGCTGGTATATTTTTTCAAGCATGTTTGTGGCTGCACTGGCAGTTATAATTATAATAGCTGTTGCATTTAAAGAATTTGGCATCCTGCCCAACATAAACAAAGAACACCTGCACGATTTGGGAAAATATCTTTTTGGCTTCAGCATTTTCTGGGCTTATTTGTGGCTGAGTCAGTACCTGCTCATCTGGTACAGCAATATACCGGAAGAAACGATTTATTACGTAGAACGCACACGGCATTTTGAAACACTGTTTATACTGAACCTGGTCGTTAATTTTGTTTTTCCGCTGATGGCTCTGATGACCAGGAATTCGAAACGCCAGCCACTAATTCTTGTAACAGTAGCACTAATTGTGCTGTTGGGCCATTATCTCGATTTATACCTCGCCATTATGCCGGGTGCAGTCGGACATGAAGCGGCCTCAATCGGTATTCTCGAAATCGGGTTGCCGTTTTTTTACCTGGCAGTTTTTATGACCCTCTTTTTTACTTATTTCAAAAAAGCGAAACCTGTACCTGAAAATCATCCTTATATTATTGAAAGTACCAGTTATGAAAATCTTTAGTTCAAAATATTATTTCGGAATTGTTGCCGTGTTACTTTTTTTATCCTCCTGCGATGAAAACAGGAATCACCCGGGATACAGTTTTTTTAACGATATGGAAGAGTCGCAGGCGTATGAAACATACAGCGAAAATCCGTACATGCCGGGAGGAAAAACAATGGCCGGGCCCGTTGAAGGCACAGTGGCAACACATGAGCATGCCTACAATTTTGTAAAATCACCCGAAGACGAACAAAGAGCGGCATCGCTTGAAAACCCGTTAGAGAATGATTTTAAACAGGATAAGGCAAAAGTTCTGTACGACAGATTTTGCCTTGCTTGCCACGGCGAAAACGGCGCCGGACAAGGCACTCTTTTCACCAGCGGCAAATATCCGATTCCTCCGGCCAGCTATCATGCTGAGCGGGCACTGAATAAAACCGACGGCCAGCTTTTTCACAATATCAGGGCCGGTTTTGGTGTAATGGGCGCGCATGGTGCACAAATATCGGTCGAAGATTCGTGGCAACTGGTGAATTACATCCGGCATTTGCAGGCAACATCAAAGCCGGAAAATGAAAGCGCCGAAGAAACAACTGAAAATGAAAATTCAGAACCTGCTGCTGAAAGTCAAGAGTCGGAATAGCAAGAACCAACATTAAAATTATCCAGATACGTTTTAAAAATAAATCTTGTAGTTAAACAGCGGAAAAAATCCGAGTTGATAAACAGTTTCAATTTCACCTGCGTTGGGATCGAATGTTTGGTTGAGCGGATTTTTGTGGTTGGTTACGTTTTCCACGTAAAATTCCCAAACCTGTGAAACTTTTTTGCCATCTAACCGGAAACCGATTTTAACATCGGCCTTCAAATAATCCGGAAATTGTTTTTCATACGCCAATTCATCGATGTAAACCGTGTTAAAAACGCCATCGTCCTTTTCTTTTGATGCTTCCACATCAATGGGTGTGTAGCGTTTTCCGCCGGCCCAGGTAACTTTCACATCGAAAACCAGCGTACCGTTTCTTTTCACTTTCACCTCTTTCCCCACCAGTGCGTTGGTTACAAAATTGCCGTTAAAAGCCGTATTTCGTTTCACGCCATCGCTCGGCCGGTATTTTGAATCGAACAGTGAAGCGGTAGTGAGGAAATACCAGTTGTTGTTGTAAAATTTTTCGAGTGTAAACTCCACGCCGTAATTCCATCCTTCTCCTTCATTCACCAGAAAATCGCGGGTGTTCAGCCCCCAGTTGGCGCCCGCATTCAGCGCACTGTAGTACGAAGGATGTTCTTCTACCGGAACATCGTACAAATACTGGTAGTACGCCTCCGTTTTTAAACGAAGGTGATCGGTGAGCAAAGCGTCGAATCCCAGCACCCAGTGATGCGCCTGGGTAAAATCGAGGTTTTTGTTGGTTAATTCGGTTGTGCCGTCTTTGTAAATGGTTTCAATAAAATAGGCCGGCATCGATTGCGCTTTGGAATGTTTTCCGTAGCCAAAATTTACACTGGTGCGGTATCCGGTTTTCCAGTTGGCTCCAAAACGCGGCTCCAGCGAAAAACTGTTGTTTAATCCCAAATACATAAAACTCAACCCCGGTTTAATTTCAACCTGATCCGAAAATTTATACACCCACTGACTGTATCCTCGGTAAAGGGTTGGTCCTTCGGCAATGGTTTTTTTATTGTCTAACCGGTAAGTTCGCTGGTTGTATTCCTCCCATGTTTTTACGCTCAGATTGTAACCAAAGCGATTAATCGTCAGCCCCGTGCGGTTGGAGAGTTGTTTACTGAATTTTTTGTTGAAGATGTATTTAAAAGTCAGCCGTTCCTCGGTATTATCTTCCCGGTAAAAAGGCTCTGGTTCTTCTCCCGGATCAAAAATATCCAAATCGGTAAATCCATTTTGTGCCAGGTACGATAAAATAAATTTACTGTACGTTGTTTCATTGTGAAAGCGAGAATAATTCAATCCGCTGGTGAGCAACCGCGAGCCATTCACCAAATCCATTCCTTCCTGAATGTACAGATCGTCCTCTCTTGTTTCGCTTTCCAGAGTGGATATGGAACTTTTTCCGGCCAGGCCAAACCAGCTCAGTTTTCCTTTTTTCATCGGGAAATTCAGTTTGAAATTCAAATCCTGGTATTGCGGAACTCCCGATGTTCCAAAACTTATTCCGAGCAAATCAAAAACCTCGAGCGTGGAGTATCGGTAATTCACCAAAAACGAACTCTTACCGTCCTTGCTAATTGGCCCTTCTGCACCCAGCTCGAAGCCGTTAAAACCCACCTGACCGAGGAATTCATAATTTTCATTATTTCCGTCGCGCATTTTTAAATCAAAAACACCCGAGAACGCATTGGTATATTCAGCCGGAAACGCGCCGGTAAAAAAATCGGAGTTGCGCAGCGTATTGTTGTTCAGCATTCCAATTGGTCCGCCGGTGGTTCCCGAGGCTGCAAAGTGATTGGGATTGGGAATATCCACATCCTCCAGCCGCCAGAGTATTCCGCTTGGTGTATTCCCGCGAATGATGATATCGTTGCGCTGATCGTTGGCGCCTGAAACACCTGCAAAGTTCATGGCCATGCGCGCTACATCCTCACGGCTACCGGCATAACGCGACGCCTCTTCAACTGTAAATGTGCGCGCACTTACACTTGCCATTTTGTTCATTGCCAAATCTTTTCTGGAGTTTCCAACAATGGTAACCTCTTCAGTCGTCTGAACCTTTTCTTCCAATTCAATAAAAAGAACCGTTTCGTGGGCCGAATTAATAATCAGATTTTTTATAACCTGACTGTGATACCCGATGAAACTTACAGCAATTCCTTGCCGACCTAACGGCACATTTTCCAGTCGAAATTCGCCTTCTGAATTGGCGGTCGTTCCAACCGGAGGATTGGTTTCCAGTAAAATAATATTGGCACCGGGCAATACAGACTGAGTTTGCTTGTCAACCACTTTTCCACGAATTACCTGATCCAGATCGTTTTTATTCTGCGCATGAACATTTAAAAGAATCAAAATAGAGATAAAAAGAAACATTATCTTTTGTAACATAACAATTCAAATTTTGCCAGAACAATATTAATAATCATTAGTTTTGAAAAATATATTTTTCGGTAAAAGGGATGCAGAATTCTGTGAACTGATTTAATAAGCATGTAATTTCAGGCATCGGTTATATACCCATTAAAAAAATTTAAATGGAACTATTTAGCGCAAAAGATGTGACAAAGGTTTTTGCTTCAACAAAAGCACTAACCGATGTGAGCATTTCGGTAAAAGAACAAAGTATTTTTGGATTGCTTGGCCCTAACGGGGCAGGCAAAACCACACTCATACGCATTATTAACCAGATTACCGCTCCCGACTCGGGAGAAGTTTTATTGGATGGCCGGCGAATGAGAGCCGCTGATGTGTCAAAAATCGGGTATCTCCCCGAAGAACGCGGGTTGTACAAAAAAATGAAAATCGGGGAACAGGCAATTTACCTCGCCCAGCTAAAAGGACTTAGCCGACATGATGCCACGGCAAACCTGAGAAAATGGTTTGAGAAATTTGAAATCATGGATTGGTGGAACAAAAAAATTGAAGAGCTTTCGAAAGGAATGCAGCAAAAAGTCCAGTTCATTACAACAGTAGTTCACAATCCTACGCTGCTCATTTTTGATGAGCCATTCAGTGGTTTCGATCCCATAAACGCCAACCTGCTGAAACAAGAAATCCTTCAATTGCGCGAAGATGGCGCTACCATCATTTTTTCCACTCACAACATGGGCTCGGTGGAAGAATTGTGCGACCATATTGCACTGATAAACAAATCGTATAAAATTGAAGATGGCCCCACCAACCAAATCAGGGAAAAATATAAATTAAATATTTTCGAGATTAAATATAAAGGCGATTTTAAACAAGTGGATGCAACACTTGGGAGCCAGTTCAAAATTTTGGATCATGCCGAAAATAAAAACGAAAACTACCTGCGCGTGCAGCATCTCGACGATGGTTCCAACAACCAACTGTTGCAGGCCATTATTCCTGCGGCTGAGATTTTATCGTTTGAAGAAATTATTCCAAGCATGAATGATGTATTTATAAAAGCAGTTCAGGAAGACAAAAAATAAAAAACCGCAAAAATGAATAAAACACTTATTATATTAAAACAGGAATACCTGAAAAGGGTAAAGAAAAAATCCTTTATCATTCTTACATTGCTGGTTCCGCTGTTATTCATAGCCATGTTTGCGCTTATTATCTTCCG
>DATFJO010000344.1:0-7296 GCA_035269145.1 Tangfeifania sp.
AAAGGTGCTGAATAAAAACCTGCTTGCGGAAGGGTTTGATCTCTTTGGTTAAATCGCCGCCTTTCAGGTACAGAATTCCGTTGGGCACGGCGTTTTGCTGTTTCAACGAAATGTTGCTGCGCACCCAGTTTACAAATTCCGGCAACCGGGTAACAGCCCGACTCACCAAAAAATCGTATTTGGTTTTTAACTGCTCGACCCTGATTTGTTCGGCAGTTACATTTTCCAGGCCTAGACATTCTGCCACGGTTTCCACCACTTTAATTTTTTTCCCGATGGAATCGACCAGATGAAATTTTACATTCGGGAAAAAAATGGCCAGCGGAATTCCGGGAAATCCGCCACCAGTGCCCACATCCAGAACTTCGGTACCTGCTGTAAAATGAATGAATTTGGCAATGGCCAGTGAGTGCAACACGTGCCGTTCGTAAAATTCAGAAAAATCTTTCCGCGAAATCACATTTATTTTGGAGTTCCAGTCGGCATAAAGCGGTTCAAGTTGCCGGAAAAGTTCGATTTGTCCCGGTTCCAAATCCGGAAAATATTTTAAAATAACATCCATTCTGCTCATTCCTTTTGGCTCATCTCTGTGTTATCAATCATTTTAAACAACATCTCGCGCGCCCTGAAAAGCTGGGCTTTTACCGTGCCCAGCGGCAGTTCCAGTTCTTTGGCAATTTCTTCGTACGAATATTCGCGAAAATAACGCAGCTCAACCAATGTACGGTAACGCGGTTTCAACCGCCGCACCACGCGGTGCAGTAAAATTGCTTTTTGCTGTCGTATCAGTTTTTCTTCCGGGTTCAGTTCTTTCGATTTTAGCCGCACCGATTCATTGTTCTGAGTTGAATCGCTGTTATTGTCGATGGCGATATATGTTCCTTTTTTCCGGCGTAAAAAATCGATGCAGTTGTTCGAGGCAATTTTGAACAGCCACGTGCTGAATGCATAAGTGGGCGAATACTGGTGGATATTTTTAAAAGCTTTTCCGAATGCCTCGAGGGTTAAATCTTCGGCATCATTACGGTTATTCACCATTTTCAGCAGCATAAAATAGATGGCATCTTTGTAACGGGCAAGCAAGCGGGCAAAGGCTTTTTCATCGCCATTTAAAGCTTTCTGAACAAGCTCGTAATCCTGGCGTGCCTTCTCCGACAAATTTAATTTTTGCTCTTTCATTTTTGCCTGCGTCTGCTTTTATACTGAAAATAAACCTGATAACCTGCCTTCCAAACGGGTATGAATAACGCATACACTAACGAAGATAAGAATAAATTACGTTCATTCAAACGATTAAGGCTTATTTTTATGATAAACGCAAATGCAACGATGTAAAGGAGAACGAGGCCGGAAATTACCGGCCATAATTCCATGAAATAAATTACAGTGAAAACAGTAAATGAGAAAAACAGCAGAGTCAGCCATTTTTCGCAAAATAAAATGAATCTTTTTGAAAAGGAAAGATTTTGTCGGATGCGTAATTCTTTTTTCAACAACTCAAAATAATCGGGTTTCGAAACATTCATCTCTTTTTGAATGGTTGTTTCAGAGGTGAAATTTATGGCTGTTTTTTTCTTTTTGATAAAATCATTCAGCACCAATTCCAAATTGGCAAAATGTTCTTTGATGTGTTGTCCAAAACCACCAGCCTCAAAATATTTTTCTTTTCTGAAAGCGATGTTTTCCTCAAAACTCAAATATGACAGGCGGTTCAGAATAAACCCAAAACTTTTTAGTTGCTGAAATAAACGTTCATTTCGGTAAAGTAACTGAAAGAATCCTTTCCGTGCTTTTACATTCGAATAGTTAATAATTATTTCTTTTTCGTTATTTATTTTGGAAGAAATTGCTGACAACCATTCAGGGGAGTTTACTTTATGGCTGGGAGGAATGACCATTACCCAACTGTTTGAAGCCGCTTTCAGGGCAATGTTTTGCGCCATTTTTTCGGAATAACGGGTTTCCTGGTTCAGCGCTGACACCTTTAAGTTTGAATGACTCTCCCGCAAAACACCCAGTACCGAAAGCGAGTTGTCCTGCGAATAATCATCAACGGCCACAACTTCGGAACCGGGATTTAACGATTCAAGAACCTGTGGTAAATAGTTAGTCAGATTTTCTTCCTCGTTGCGATACGTTAAAAGCAATGATAATGGAACCTGATTTGTCTGAGCAGACTTTCTTCGATATAAAATCCGGCCCGTGAACAAAAAAAGATAAAGCAGCTTTAACAGGTAAAGCAAGCCGAAAAATCCCAGCAGCGCCCAATCGTACCATTGAAAGCCGGCAAAAGCATTTAAAATAAAGTCCACCATTTTGAAGCAATAACAGGAAATAATTCAGTGCCAAAAATGGAAACAATCGGTACAATTTCAAAATTTTACTGCCTTAAAAGAAGAAAACAGCAGTAAATTGGAATTAGGATAAATTAACATGATCCGATATTTATATCTCCCTGTTGTTTCGGGCAGAATGGCTATATTTGAACCCTCGAAAAATGGGGCAATGGAGTTTAAACTTACAGCAAAAGCAAGCAATTCAAGGGCGCGCGCAGGAATTTTAACCACCGGCCACGGGGTTATTGAAACGCCAATTTTTATGCCGGTGGGTACCGCCGGCTCGGTAAAAGGCATCCACACCCGCGACCTGGAAGAAGATATTAAAGCGCAAATTATTTTGGGCAATACCTATCATCTGTATCTCCGGCCCGGAATTCAGGTGATTGAAAAAGCAGGCGGGCTGCATAAATTCAACCGCTGGAACGGGCCCATTTTAACCGACAGCGGCGGGTTCCAGGTTTTTTCGCTGGGCGACATTCGCAAATTAACCGAAGATGGAGCAAAGTTTCAGTCGCACATCGATGGTTCGTACCACGTTTTTACGCCTGAAAATGTGATGGATATTCAGCGGTCAATAGGGGCCGATATCATAATGGCTTTTGATGAATGCACCCCCGGCGATGCTGATTACTCGTATGCAAAAAATTCACTCGAACTCACCCAGCGCTGGCTCGAAAGATGTTTCACGCAGTTTAATAACACTGAACCGAAATATGGATACCGGCAGTCGCTTTTCCCCATTGTGCAGGGAAATACTTATGCTGATTTGCGCAAAAAAGCAGTGGAACACGTAAAAACCTTTGATGCCGATGGGTACGCAATCGGCGGACTTTCGGTAGGCGAAACTGTTGAGGAAATGTATGAAATGACAGAAGTTTGCACGGCCGATCTTCCGGAAAATAAGCCGCGCTATTTAATGGGCGTCGGAACTCCGGTAAATATTCTCGAGGGCATTGACCGCGGAGTAGATATGTTCGACTGCGTGATGCCCACCCGCAACGGCAGAAATGGAATGCTTTTCACATCAGAAGGAATCATTAACATCCGCAACAAAAAATGGGAAAACGATCATTCTCCCATCGATGCCAGTGGAACTTCGTTTGTCGACCAGTATTCAAAAGCCTATTTGCGGCACCTGATTCTTTCGGGCGAAATGTTAGGAGCACAAATTGCCAGTCAGCACAACCTGGCTTTTTACTTGTGGCTGGTAAAAACTGCAAGGCAAAAAATAGTGAATGCGGAATTTAAAACCTGGAAAAACGAAATGATAATGCGTCTGAAAGAGAGATTGTAACAGAAATGAAATTTTACAGGACCATTGACATATACATCACAAAAAAGTTCCTTGGAACTTTCTTCTATGCCATTGCTTTGATTTTGAGCATTGCCATCGTTTTCGATATGTCGGAAAATCTGGATGAATTTCTTTCGAAAGACATAACATGGGGAACAATTATTTCGGAATATTACCTGAATTTTATTCCTTATTTTGTCAATCTTTTCAGCCCGCTTTTCACGTTTATTGCAGTTATTTATTTCACTTCCAAAATGGCCTCTGACACAGAAATTATTGCCATTTTGAGCAGTGGCGTTTCCTATAAACGACTCATGCGTCCCTACCTGGTTTCGGCATTTATTCTGGCTGTATTTTCATTTACATTGGGTAATTATATTATTCCGCCAGCCAATAAAACGCTCAATGAATTCCGGCAGTTTTACATTGATAACAACCGCCAAACCGTTTCAAATGAACGGAATATTCACAGGCAAATTGAACCCGGCGTTTTTATTTACATGCAGAGTTTTAATTCAAATAATGTGGGATACCGGTTCACGCTTGAGAAATTTGAAGATGCAAAACTGGTGGAAAAACTCACTGCCGACAACATTCGATGGGATGAAGAATCGGGGAAATGGGTAATTAATAACTGGTGGAAACGAATCATTTACGAAGACCACGAAGAATTTGAGAAGGGTTACCGCATGGATACAACCCTTAACATGACACCCGATGATTATGTGGTGATGAAAAATGAAATGGAAAATTTTACTACGCCCGATTTAAAAGAAGAAATTGCCGAAATGAAACTGCGTGGCGTAAATACCGTGGAATGGGAAATTGAGCGGCACAAACGGGTAGCCAATCCGTTTTCTGCTTTTATATTAACCATTATCGGAGCCGGGCTCGCATCCCGGAAAATAAAAGGTGGGCTGGGCCTGCACCTCGGTCTTGGGCTGCTGCTGAGTTTTTCATACATTCTTTTCATGCAGGTTTCCACGGTTTTTGCCATCAGTGGAAACACACCTCCTTTAGTTGCTGTATGGATTCCCAACATTGGGTATAGTATCATAGCGTTCTTTGTGTTCCGGTGGGCTGCCAGGTAATTTATAGAAAAATACCCTGCCGGAATTTATCATTCAAACAAATTGTGTAATAATTCGGGTTCATTGTATCAATGAACTTTAAATTACGTATTGCATTCTAATATATCGGGAGGCAGAGTGAAAAAATTTATATTTTTGCCCCGGTTTAAAAAAGATTAACTCTTGGTAAAAGAGAATTTTATAATTAAAATCAAACTTTTATGTCATTAAGAAGTAACGTTCTTGATCTTCGGAAAAGAAAAAGGGAAGTTCAAAAAGGCGGTGGCGACAAAGCCATTGAGAAACAGGCCAAGATGGGTAAACTTACCGCCCGCGAGCGAATTCTGGCCCTTTTAGATAAAAATTCATTTCATGAATATGACTTGTTTGTTGAACACAGTGCCAAAGATTTCGGCATGGATTCAAAAGTGCTGCATGGCGACGGTGTAATCATCGGAACAGGTACAATTTACAGCAAACCGGTTTGTATTTTTGCCCAGGATTTTACTGTGGCCGGTGGTTCACTGGGAATGATGCATGCCCGGAAAATCACAAAAATAATGGACCACGCCCTGAAAATGCGGGTACCGCTCATCGGAATCAACGACTCAGGTGGCGCACGTATACAGGAAGGGGTAAAATCGCTGGCAGGTTACGGTGAAATTTTCTTCCGCAATACACTGGCATCAGGTGTAATTCCGCAAATCTCGGTTATTCTTGGCCCTTGTGCAGGCGGAGCAGTTTATTCACCGGCGCTCACCGACTTTGTTTTTGTGGTTGAAAATATTTCGAAAATGTTCATCACCGGGCCGAGTGTTATCAAATCGGTACTGGGTGAAGAAATTTCGATGGAAGAATTGGGGGGTGCCAGGGTTCATGCTGAAATTACCGGGAATGCCCACTTTTTTGCCACAAGCGAGTTGGAATGTTTCGAACAGATAAAAAAACTGATCAGCTACATTCCGCGAAATAACGGAATGAAGGCGTTGCCGTTCCCTCCGAAACCTCCGAAAAAAGGTAAAAAAATTGAAGACATTGTACCGGGCGATCCCCGTATTCCTTATGACGTTCGCGATATCATCAAAAGTGTAACTGACAGTTCGGAGTTCTTCGAAGTGATGGAAAATTTCGCACCGAATATTGTAATCGGCTTCGGACGCATGGAAGGAGACACTATCGGATTTGTGGCCAACCAGCCAATGGTTCTTGCCGGTGTGCTCGATACCGACAGTTCTGACAAAGCCGGACGGTTTATCCGTTACTGCGATGCGTTTAACATTCCGATTGTTACGCTTGAAGACTTGCCGGGCTACCTTCCGGGCGCCGACCAGGAACATGCCGGAGTCATCCGTCACGGGGCAAAAATTTTGTATGCCTACAGCGAAGCTACGGTTCCTAAAGTAACCGTGATTCTTAGAAAAGCTTATGGCGGTGGTTACATTGCCATGAATTCGCGACATCTGCGTGCCGATTTTGTGTTTGCATGGCCAACAGCCGAAATTGCAGTGATGGGCCCGGAAGGCGCCGCCAACATTGTTTTCCGCAAAGAAATTTCGGAAGCTGAAAATCCGGAGGAAGTGCGTCAGCAAAAAATTCAGGAATACAAAGAAAAATTTGCCAATCCGTATGTTGCTGCCGCCCAGGGTTACATCGACGAAGTAATTGAACCCAGGGATACCCGTGGCCGGATTTTGCATGCGATGAAAGTGTCGGAAAACAAAAGTGTTTTTCTTCCGAACAAAAAACACGGAATACCTCCGTTTTAAATCATTAAAAAATTCGGCATGACAAAAGAAAAAGAAAAAGATAAGTTTCAGGGAAAAGAAATGAAAACACTAATTGTGCAGGGGGCTGTTTACCAAACAACCCTGACATGGAAATTTGAGAACCGGGTGAAATATATTACACCTAATCCCAATCATATATACTCATTTATTCCAGGAACAGTGATTGACATTTTTGTAAAACCAAAACAAAAAATAAAGGAAGGAGAAACCCTGCTGCTGCTTGAAGCAATGAAAATGCAGAATCAGGTACGAATGCCTTTTGATGGTCAGATTTTAAAAATCCATGTAAAAAAGGACCAGGTAATTCCCAAAAAGTACATGATGCTTGAGATTAAACCGGCAAAAATGTAATTGTTTGAATAAAATAATTCGCATATTAATTATACCGCACAGAGTTTTCTGTGCGGTTTTTTTTACTATAATTGATTAAATTTAAAAGCCTATTAAACGAAGTTTTTGTTTTTCTCCTGAAACTATTAATTGGGTGCTCAAATCAGTCAAATATCTTTTTAAAGGCAGAAATATAAAAACAGATGAAGAGATGGATGTTACTTTTATTATTTTATCTCCTGACAGGTAGTTATTCTTTTTCTCAGGATGATCAATGCCGCAAATCAACAGAAGGCAAAGATTTTTGGTTTGGTTTTATGGAAAGTCGAAATTATAAACCAAATCATTATCTTGAAATAACAGTTACTGCAAGAGAAACAACTACATTTTCAATAAAAATTGGACCGGATGAGGTTCCATTTGGTAACTCATACACGGTAAATGCCAATAATTCTCTTCGCGTAAAAATACCATGG
>DATFJO010000345.1:0-3548 GCA_035269145.1 Tangfeifania sp.
CGTTAATTCTTCAATAGTGGAGCAAGTTGACAAAAAACTAATGATTTATCCAAACCCGGCAAAAAATACAATTCATTTGAAAGGAATTGACAGAATCGTTAAAATTCAGATTATAAATTTTGAAGGAAAAATAATAAAACAGTCAACAACGAATAAAACGCTTGATATTTCTGAGTTGAAGCCGGGAATTTACATTTTGAAAAGTAATGGTTATCAATCAAAAATATTGATGAAAACGGAATAAAAATATAACCAGCATGAATTGATTGGTAAAAATATTTAATGAATTATTGAGCAGGAATATCAAAACAGAGAATAATTTAAAGCTGATTTAAATTAATTTTGAAGAATCACAGATAAATAGATTAAAATAGATACATCATGACAAGACAAATTAAAACTGCATTTAAAAAAATGGTAATCTTAGCCATTGCCGGATTATTAAGTCTGAACCTTTTGGCAGAAGAAAAACCCAATATCGTTATTATTTACATGGATGATCTCGGTTATGGCGATGTGGGTGCTTACGGAGCGACCGAACTAAAAACACCTAACATGGACAGGCTCGCCGAAGCCGGCGTGATGTTTACCGACGGGCATGCATCATCAGCCACATGCACACCCAGCCGGTATGCGCTTTTAACCGGTCAGTATCCGTGGCGCAATCAAAATGCCAAAATCCTTCCGGGATCAGCGCCACTGCTGATAGACACCGACCAGATGACCCTTCCGAAAATGTTGAAGCAGGAAGGTTATCACACCGGAATTGTAGGCAAGTGGCACCTTGGGCTCGGACGGGGAAATGTAAACTGGAATGAACGTGTTTCGCCCGGCCCCAACGAAGTGGGTTTCGATTATTCGTTTATCATGGCGGCCACGCAGGACAGAACTCCAACGGTTTATCTTGAAGATGGTTATGTTGTTGGATTGGAAGAAGACGACCCGCTGCTGGTAAGTTACCAGGAAAATTTCGAAGGAGAGCCTACCGGAAAAGAGAATCCGGAGCTGTTGAAAATGAAGTGGCACCACGGACACAATCAATCCATCGAAAACGGAATTCCGAGAATCGGCTACCAAAAAGGCGGCGATGCTGCCATGTGGGTGGATGAAAACATGGCCGACGATTTTTTGGCGAAAGCAAAGGAATACGTTCGCAATCATAAAGATGAACCGTTTTTTCTATATTATGCATTTCAGCAACCGCATGTTCCAAGAACACCGCATTCACGATTTGTCGGTTCGTCAGGAATGGGTCCTCGCGGCGATGTAATTGTGGAGGCCGACTGGTGCGTGGGCGAATTCATGAAAACCCTGGAGGAAGAAGGTCTGCTCGAAAATACACTGGTTGTTTTTTCAAGCGATAATGGTCCGGTATTAAATGATGGTTATTACGACGATGCTGTAGAAAAACTGGGCGACCATAAACCCTGGGGACCGCTGCGTGGCGGAAAATACAGCTTGTTTGAGGCCGGAACACGTGTGCCTTTCATGGTTTACTGGGAAGGAAAAATTAAGCCGGTAAAGTCTGATGCACTCGTGAGTCAACTCGATTTGATGTCGTCGATTGCGGAATTGGTGGGAAGCAAAACAAAAGGCCCCGACAGCAAAGAACTGTTAGATGTTTTCATGGGCAAAAGCCAGGATGGCCGCGATGAACTGGTACTTGAAGCCACTTCGCGTACAGCGCTTCGCAAAGGAGACTGGATTATGATACCGCCATACAAAGGACCGGCAAAAAATAACCAGGTAAATATTGAACTGGGAAATGCTCCCGTTTTTCAATTGTACAATCTCGAAACCGATTTGGGTCAGCAGAAAAACCTGGCAGCAGAAAATCCCAAAAAACTAAAAGAGATGGTAAAAACCTTTGAAAAAATCAGGGGCAAAGAGTTTGGAAATATTGAGCAACTGGAGCTTAAATAATAATAAAATGAAGTGTTTATCATTCTTATTTGCAGGCCTTCTAATATTTTTTGCGGGGAGAGAAGTCAAAGCTCAAAACAGTACTTCCAAACCCAATTTTATACTTATTGTAGCCGATGATTTGGGCTATGCCGATTTAAGCATGAACGGGAGCAAACAAATTCCAACTCCCAACATCGATGCACTGGCCAAAGGCGGCATCAGTTTTACCAACGGCTATGTTTCTGCACCGGTTTGCGCTCCGTCGCGTGCCGGTTTGCTTACCGGAAAAAACCAGGTGAAGTTTGGGTTCGATAACAACCTTGCCACAAATCAGCCCGGCTTCGACCCGGAATTTATGGGTCTGCCGGTTGATGAAAAAACCATTGCCGACCGGCTTGGAGAATTAGGCTATGTAAACGGATTAGTGGGCAAATGGCATTTGGGATACGAACCGCACTTTCATCCACTGAAAAGAGGTTTCGACGAATTCTGGGGTTATCAGGGCGGCGGACACGATTATTTCACTTCCGAACCGGATGGGAGAGGTTATTTGTCGCCTATCGAGTGCAATTACAAAACTCCACAGCCGATTAGTTACATTACCGATGATAAAGGCGATGAATGTGTCGGTTTTATTCGGCGGCATAAAAACAAGCCGTTCTTTTTGTTTGCTTCATTTAATGCGCCCCATGCGCCCATGCAGGCAACCGAAGATGATTTGGAGTTGTTCGATCATATTCAGGATGAAAAACGACGCAAGTACTGCGCAATGGTTTACCGCCTCGATATCAATGTAGGAAGAATCATGAAAACCCTTAAGGAAGAAGGGCTGGCTGAAAATACGCTGGTGGTTTTTATTAGTGATAACGGAGGCCCGGTTGATCAGAATGCTTCAATTAACGCACCACTAAACGGTCAAAAAGGAATTTTGCTCGAAGGCGGAATCCGGGTGCCCTATATTTTAAACTGGCCCGGCAAGCTGGAAGCCGGGAAAGTGGTTGAAGATCCGGTGCTTTCGCTCGATCTGTTTCCAACATTTGTGGAAGCAGCCGGCGGAAATATTTCAGAAGAGGATGATTTAGACGGGGTAAATCTTCTTCCATACATCACCGGTGAAGTAGATAAGAAGCCACACGAAACAATGAAGTGGCGTTTTACCATTTCTGCAGCCATTCGCGATGGTAACTGGAAGCTGGTTCGGCTGCCTGATCGGTTACCCATGCTCTATAATCTTGCCGAAGATATTTCAGAACAAAATGATGTGGCATTGCAAAACCTCGATCGTACCAAATCCATGTTAAAAGAATTGGGGCATTGGGATGTCCGGCTGCCACACCCTGTTTTTCTGGAAGGCGCTGTCTGGAAATCACGTCAGTTGGATTTGTATGATGATGAATATCGGCTTGTTCAGCCGGAGTAAATGATGAGCCCACTCCGAAAAGTTATACCAATTGTATTTCAAAGTGAGCTTTTGCGAAACTTGGAGATTACAATGGTGACTAAATTTGTCCTTTCTAATTTATTGGAACAAACTCAAAGATGGAAAAGACAAAAAAATTGTGTTGGTATAAAAAGAAGTGGGACCCGGATTTCATATTTTTTCGAACATACCGCATTTAAAGTCATCATCGTTACGCTGGTCA
>DATFJO010000346.1:0-7890 GCA_035269145.1 Tangfeifania sp.
CCATTGAGTTTTGTAACATTCAGGCCTCACCGCTGATTGACAGTTTGAGCAAGGCAAACAACTGCACCATATCGAGGGTTTCCGCCAAAAACCGGAACCCGGGGAATGCATTAAAAAATAACAAAGAAAAACAACTCTGGAATGTTTATGCAGCGAGGCTGGAAAACGGAAATTCTTCCGATACCTTAATTCAGGAAGGAAAAACCCTGGTTTATTATAAACCCATCAAAACTGCCATGCCGGCTTGTTTAAAATGCCACGGAACTCCGGGTGAGGATATTCAGCCTGCCACTCATGAAACCATCCGGGAATTATACCCAAATGACGAAGCCACCGGGTACAGTTTAAATGAATTCCGTGGATTGTGGAAAATTGAGTTTGATTCGAACTAAAAAGAGGTTGTCTAAAAATATTGTTTTAGACAACCTCTTTTATTTCATGCTTATTTTATCCGATTTTGGAGCCGGAGGTTTCCCGGTTTATTCTTCCACCTTCTTTCTCTCCTCCTCAATTGTTTTTTGTTCTACTTTTGGCAAGTTACCTGTCCACTTTTTAATCCGGTAATTTATGCGAATGGTCAGCATGTACATCACCGGTGAAATCAGCAACGTGAGGAAAGTGGCAAAAGTCAGCCCAAAGATAACAGTCCATGACATGGGGCCCCAGAATGCAACACTTTCACCGCCAACCGAAATTTGCGGATCAAACTGAGTATAAAGGGTAAAAAAGTTAAAGTTCAAGCCTACTGCCAGTGGCACTAAGCCAAGCACAGTGGTGACAGCGGTTAGCAACACCGGACGCAAACGGGTTCTTCCAGCCTGCACCAAAGCTTCAATCTGAGTATCATGGGGCAGAAATGCATTTTCAGGCAATCCCAGTTCCTCGCGTTTTCTTTTGCGTGTTAAATCAATATAGTCAATCAGAACAATTCCGTTATTCACCACAATTCCGGCCAGCGAAATAATTCCGATACCGGTCATAATCACCACAAATTCCATTTGAAAAATTCCGAGCCCGAGGAAAACGCCAATTGTACTGAAAACTACTGTAACAACAATGATCAGCGGCCTGATTAACGAGTTAAACTGTGTAACCAGAATTATCAGAATGAGAGCAATTGAAACCAGCAGTGCAAAAAACAAAAACTCGCTGCTTTCTTCCTGCTCCTGCTGCTCGCCTGTAAATTCCCAGGTATACCCGTTTGGCATTTCGTAATTGTTCAGTATTTGCCGGATTCTTTCATTTATTTGATTGGCATTGTAACCTTCCACTACGTTCGACGAAATGGTAATCGCTCGTTTATTATCGATGCGGCTGATTTTATCGTAGGTGGTTGAATATTCAAAATCAGCCACTGCCGAAACCGGAATCTCACTGTCGTTAATAACCAGCTTTTGATTCATCAGTGTTGAAACATCATTTCTGTATTCATCTTCCAAACGGATAAATATATCGTATTCTTCTTCGCCATCTTTAAAATCACCGGCATCATACCCATAAAGCGCATTACGGAAAGCCATTGCAATTTGCTGAGTTGACAGTTCATAAAGACGTGCCTTTTCGCGGTCGACATGAATCAGCATTTCGGGCTGATTGGTATTGATGTTTACTTTCAGTTCATCGATACCCGGAATATTATCTTCTTCAATCATCCGAACAAAATCATCCGTAATCTTTACCAACTGATCAAATTCATCACCCGAAATATCGATATTGACAGGAGCGCCGGTTGGCGGGCCATTCTCTTCTTTTTCAACATATATTTTTGCCCCCACAAAACCATGCAGGTTCTCGGTAAGTTCCTGCATTATTTTGGCAGTACTGATTCCTTCCCTGTATTTGTACTCGAGAAATGAAATTGACGTCAGTGATTTATTCGGACTTTGGTCATTATCAAATGCACCTCCTTTGCCAACTCCCACATTGGTAGTTACTGATTTTACGACATGATCGACCGGTTCGAGTGTTTCCTTAATGATATTTTCCACTTCCCGTGAAACCTCGTCGGTTCTGTCGAGCGAAGTGCCAAGTGGCAGTTCCATGGTAACATAAATTGTTTGCGGTTCGGTATCGGGGAAGAATACTACCCTCGGATTGCTTGAGAAATAGAAAACCATGGAAAAAATGAGCAGTAAAAAGGTTCCCGAGAAATAAATTACGGGCCAGTAACCGGTGAGTGCATGGCGTAACTGGCGGGTATAAAAGTTTTCGAGCCACACCAGAAATTTTGTTTGAAACCATCTGGCCAGCGGTCTCAGAACAGCAATATTCAACACTACTAAAATAGCTACAGTCATTAAAATATTTCCAGGCAGGTAGATTCCGGCCACATAAAAAAGAGCAGCCACAACTGTATAAATACCAGCTCGTTTTAATGAGCGTTTCCATTTCAAACGTTTATTGATATCGTCAATCTTCATAAAAGAAGAAATAAACGCCGGATTTAAAATCAGCGCCACAAAAAGCGACGAGGCAAGCACTACAATCAATGTTTGGGGCAACACACTCATGAACTGGCCTACAATGCCTTCCCACAGCAGCAATGGAAAGAAAGCAGCCAGGGTTGTCAGTGTAGAGGTAATAATAGGGTAGGCAATTTCGCTCACACCTTTTTTGGTGGCCAGCATCAGTGAATAACCGTGACTGTAGAGCCGGTAAACATTTTCCACCACCACAATGGCATTATCAACCAGCATTCCGAGTGCAAGAATGAGGGAGTAGAGCACCATGTTGTTAAGTGTAACTCCCAGTTGCTGTAAAATGATAAACGACAAAAACATCGACAATGGAATTGCCAGGCCTGAGAAAAGTGCATTCCTGAATCCAAGAAACATAAACAGCACAAACACCACCAGCAGCATTGCCAAAATGATACTGTTCTCGAGGTTTTGAATTTCATCGCGGATATAAAATGACATGTCATCGGTGGTAACCACTTCGAGGTTCACAGGCAGGTAGCCCTGCTCTTTTTGCTCCTCAATCGTTTTCTTTACTTTTCCCGATGCTTCCAGTATGTTTTCGCCGGCTTTTTTGGTAACCGAAAGGGTTACAACCGGTTGATTGTCGAGGCGGGCAATGGTACTGCGTTCTTTATATCCATCCACTACTGTGGCAACATCGCGAATATAAACCGGTTTGCCCATATTAACTTTTATAATGGTGTTGGCAATCTGGTCAATATTTTCGTAGTCGGCTACTGTACGAATAATCCGGCGGGTTTCATCGGCAGTAAACTCACCTGCGCCAATTGTCACATTTTCAAACTGCACTGCCATTGCAATGTCGTCAAATGTAAGGCCAACTGCATCGAGTTTATAAGGGTCAACATTTATCTGAATCTCCCGTTCTTCCACCCCGCGGATATTTACTTCGGAAATTTCGCGCAGGCTCTCAAACTCATCCTGAAGAACTTCAGCATATTTTTTCAATTCGCGCATGCTGAAATCGCCCGAGAGGTTTACATTCATAATCGGGAATTCCGAAAAATTGATATCCATTACCATCGGATCAGATTGTAAATCGTCAGGAAGCTCAGAGTTTGCTTTGTCAACATTATCCTTCGTATCCTGAAGTGCCTGCTGGATTTCAACATTTGTGGTGAATTCCACAAAAACAGTGCTCACATCCTGGTAAGAGGCCGAAGATATTTTCTTCACACCCTGCATCCCCTTCAACTCCTGTTCTATGGGCCGGGTAATAAGGTTTTCAATTTCCACCGGCGAATTACCCGGATATACTGTTTGTACAAAAATATAGGGGACAACTACCTCGGGCATCAATTCACGCGGCATTTGCTTGTAGGAAAAAATTCCAAAAAACACCAGCAGCCCGGTAATAATAAATACAGTGGTTTTATTTTTCAGGGCAACATACGATGGCTTAAATTTCCGTGCAATATGCTCCTTGTTTGATTCTTTATACTTCACCATGTTTTTTCAGTTTTAATATTGAAGAAAGCATATTAATAAGTAACAGGTGTGCCATCGACTACCTGTGTGTGGCCTTCAGAAACTATTTTCATGCCGGCGCTTAACCCGTCCAGTATTTCAGTTCTGTTATTATTGGTCATCCCGGTTTCGAGGTAGACTTTTCTGGCCCGTTCGGTACCATCAACATTTTCAACCACATAAGTGTAATCTCCTTTAAAATCTTCCTTAATGTAAAGAGATGGGATAATTATAGCGTTTTCCGCAAGATAATCACGAATCCGGATTACAGAAACCAGGTTGGGTTTAATCATTTTGTCCGTGTTTCTCATGTCAATTCTGATTCTGAAAGTACGGTTATTCGGGTCGATGGTATTTCCAATTTGTGAGATTGGGGCTTTTGTTTCCCTGTTAATTGCAGGAAATTTAATATTTACCATCTGGCCTTCATCAACTTTTGTAAGGTACGATTCCGAAACATCGGCATATATCTTTACCCGGTCAATGTTCAGTACTTTGGCAAATGGTGTTTGCGGGCTGCCAATTTCACCCTTTTCCTGGTAAACCAATTCAACCACTCCGTTTACCGGCGAAATAATTTCCGACATTTCCAACTGTGCTTTAATGCCATCAATTCGTTTTTCCAGGCTTTCTTTATTTGTTTTGGCCTGAAGGAACTGCATTTCAGAACCAATGTTCTGATCCCAGAGATTTTTCTGCCGCTGAAAATTTGTTTCAGCCAAACTGAGCTGAATTCTTAGTTCTTCGAGGCTACGTTCCAGCGCATCGGTTTTCAGTTTTCCCAGCACCTGTCCTTTGCTTACAAGCTGACCTTCTTTAACGTATACCGATTCAATAACTCCGGCTGACTCAGGACTGACATTTAAATTGAGTGCCGCTTCCACGTTGCCGGTCACTTCAATAAAATGTTCAAATACCTGTGTGTCGAGCACGGCAACTGAAATTTTAACCGCTTCTTCTGTTTTATTTTCTTCCAGCTCTTTTTCAAGCGTTTCAATTTTTTCCTCCAACTGGCTAAGCTCTTGTTTATATTGCTGCAATTCTTTTCGTTTCGAAGCTTCGTCGCTAACATTTGAATTGCTGCAGGCAGTTAGGAAAAGGGCCGCAACAAATATGATTAATATCTTTTTCATTGTATTCTGTTTAAATTGTTTCTGAATTGGTTTATAATGTTCCCATTGCTTTTTTAAGTTTTAAATCGGCTTGCAATACTTGCAGGATAGATGCAATATAAGCACCGTGTGTTTGTATGTATTGCGATTCGAGTTGCGAAAGCTCAGTACTGCTGGTCATTCCGTTGTTAAATTTAATTGTTGATTTCCCGAGAATTCGTTCGGCCAGCTCCCTGTTTTCCGCATCGTTTTCATATTTCTCCAGTGCCGATTCCATTTCAGCTACGGCTGTCAGGAAATCTTTCTGAAGTGTGGTTTCGGCAAGTTTTCTGTCGGTTTTGGCTTTTTCCACTTCAATTTGTGCCTGCTGAACTTTAAATACTTTCTGCCCCGAATTAAAAATTGGAACCGATAACTGAAATCCAAGCATCGAAGAAGGATACCATGATTCAGATGATTTAAAAAGATTGGCATTATTTCCGTAAGCCGTTTTAGAGTAGTTGTAAAACGCACTCAGCCGTGGCAAAAAAGCTACTTTTTCCAGCTTCAGCATTTTTTCCGAAACCTGAAAATTGGTAACAGACATCCGGTAATCGATATGGTTCGAAATGTCAAAACTCCGTGGTTGCAGTTCTTCAACCAATGGATCCAGAAAATCATTGAGTGAATCGGTCAATCCAATTTCCTCCAGAATTTCATAACCCATTGTATATTTCAAAACCACCCTGGCAATTTTAATTTCGCGCTCAGCTTTCAATACTTCGTTTTCTGCATTTTTTACCAGTATTTTCATCTGGTCAACATCCATCTCTTCCCGAAACCCATTATCGTAATAAGCTTTCGTTTCTTCGTAAAGCTTTTGCGAGTTTTCCAGGTTTTCTTTCATCACCTCCAGGTTTTGTTGCCCTACCAGCACCATGTAATATGCCTGCGCAACGGCATCGCGAATATTAATCTCACTTTTTTCGAGGGCTTCTTTTGTCAGGTTGAGGTAGATTTTCGACGACCCGATTCCAACAATGTACGACCCATCGAAAATAAGTTGAGAAACGGTAAACCCGAAATCGGAATTGTAATCCTGTCCAAACTTTACCGCCTGGTACTCACCTGGTTCTCCGCCAAAAAATTCAGCAGGAATAAGTGAAACCGGCAAATCAAGGTTCATGTTGTAGTTGGCTGAACCCGAAACCTGCGGCAACCCGATAGTAATGGTTTCCCACACCTCTTTTTGTGCAGCCCTGATATCGCGCTGCGAATTTTGCAACACATAGGAATTCTCCATGGCATACAACTGGGCTTCCTCAAGCGTAAAAGCAACCGGCTCCTCCTGGGCCGATAATCCGGCACTAAAAAACAGCAATGCCAGCAGCCACAGTTGTTGTTTAATTGTTTTCTTCATTCTGAATATTGTTTAATTGTTTTCTGTAATAATTTATCCCTTTTTCTGTGCAGATTGCATGCATGTGGTAATCCATTACCTGGTCGAATAGTTTGATGGAAGCCATTTCGGAAACATCAAATACGCCATTATCAGGATTTAATGTGTACAACATCCGACCCACCTGTAGCTTTGCAATAAATTCGGCATCCAGTTCGGACCTGAAAAACCCGCCTTTTATGCCATGATTGATATTCTTCACAGTGTATTCATATATTCGTTTCCGTTTAATTGCATGAACTTTTTCATAAAGTGCCGGATAGGAACGTTTAAGATCGAACTCCAGCGTGTTGTTAAACTGCTTTAAAATTTGAGCAACGTGATTACGCATCGCCAAAATCTGGTCAATGGCATTACTGCTTTCAGAACTGCAAAAATCAAGTGTAGATTTATCCAGGAAATAGTCGATTACCTGCTCCACTAAATTTTTCTTGTCTTTAAAAAACTGGTAAAGTGTTTTTTTCGAAATCCCGAATTCAGCAGCAACATCGTCCATTGTAACCGCCCGTATTCCATACCTAATGTACATCTCACCAACTTTTTCCAGTATGTAATGTTTCTTTTCTTCCATGGCTTTGCAAAAGTAAGAATTCTAAAACGCAGGAAACTTTTATAGTGTTAATAGTTTATTTAATAATTATAATTTAACAACCCAATAAATGGATTGCCTGGAAATGAAAGAAATTACTTTCTGATTTCTTTAGACAAAACTATTTGCTGTAAAAAAGTTTCCACACAAAGAATCGGTAAATGATCGCACCCTTCCCCTGAACGAAGAATATCAGGTTGTGAAAAGCGAAATTAGCAGTTGAGGTACTATTTTTTTACCGGTAAAACCGGTAATTCCCCCGTGGGTTAAATCTTTTCGCAAAAGGCACTGGCAATCAGCAGGTCTTCAGGGTAGGTGATTTTGATATTTTCCCGATTCCCTTCGACCAAATGAATTTTAACCCCGGTGTTTTCGAGCACCGAAGCGTCATCGGTAAATTCCTCCTGGTAAGGCTGCCCGTAGGCTTTTTTAATTACTGATACTTTGAAAGTTTGGGGTGTTTGTACTAAAAAATAGCGGCTCCGGTCCACCGCCTTGTTGTTGCCATTGGTTACTTCGCGAACCGATTCGGCAGGCGAAATTACCGGCAAAGCATTTCCTTTTTCGCTGGCAGTTTTGAAACAATTTTTAATGGTTTGAACAGAAACCAGCGGACGCACGCCGTCGTGAATAAACACGATTCCATCATCTTCAATTTTTGAAAGCCCATTTTTTACGGATTGAAAGCGGGTTTCTCCACCCGAAATCAGGGAATGCTTACTATTAAAATCGTTTTTTACACACAACTTCTTCCAATTTACAAGCTGTTCTTCCGGCAAAACCAACACAAAATTGATTTTGGAA
>DATFJO010000347.1:0-2327 GCA_035269145.1 Tangfeifania sp.
TTCCTTGAATGTAATTTTTCCCCAGTCATGCAAATCTTTATGAAGCTCGAAAGCTTCGGCACCGTAAATTGATTCGCCGTTTACATTTAACCATTCTCCCATAGCGAGCATTCGCTGCGAAATTTCGTAAGGTACTTCACCGTTTGCCCGCGGGCCAATATTCAGCATGAAATTTCCGTTTAAACTCACATTGCTGATGAGCGATTTCAGAAGCGTGGAAGTCGATTTCCATTCGGTATCCGATTTGTGAAATCCCCATGAATGTGCTACCGTTGCCGGCGACTGCCACGGAAAGTTTTCTTTTCTGCTACCCAGTTGGTTGTCACCCAGTGTTTTGTAATCAACATCCGGGTCTTCTTCAATGGAGAGTCCGAGCCGCGAATTGACAACACAACCGGGCTGCAAATCTCTTATTAAGCTTTTAAGTTGCAAAAGTTGTTCTTTTGTAACGATTGTTTCCGAATGATGAATCCACATATCGAACCAAAGCATGGAAATGTCGCCATAATTGGTGAGCAGTTCGCGCACCTGCGGAATCACTTTTTCCTGCCAGTACCGGTCATAATCTTCCGAAGTGAAATCATCCAATGCCTTGGTATGATCCCAGCCAGATTCATGCTCCCAGTCTACCCAGTGCGAATAGTACAGTCCCAGTTTCAAACCATGTTTTTGGCAGGCTTCCGAAAGTTCTTTGATGATATCGCGGTCGGTATAATTACCGAGGTCAAAATCGCTGACTTTACTATCCCACAATCCAAAACCATCATGGTGTTTGGCGGTAATCGTCACGTATTTCATGCCCGATTTTTTGGCAAGAATTACCCATTCTTCCGGATCTATTTCATTCCAGTCGAACCGGTCGAGCAAAGTCAGGTATTCATCTTTATCGATGCGGTTGCGATACATGATCCACTCTGCATAATCGTTGTCGTTGCGAAGTTTTTCGCCTTTCCAGAAACCTTCGGCACCGCTGTAAATTCCCCAATGGATAAACATTCCAAACCGGGCGTCGGTAAACCATTGGGCACGTTCGTTGGTAAATTTTTGGGCACTTGCCAATGTGGAAATTATCAGGAGTACTAATGTTAGATTCAGGTATTTCATTTTGATATTATTTATTCTGTATCAATTTTGATTTTAATTCATTTGTTGAAATAATTCTTTTAAATCCATTCATTTTAAGAAAATTCATGAGTTTTTTGTCCCCTGTCCATAACTTACAGTTCAGATGATTTGCAAGCGCAATAAAAATTGCATCATCGAAATCAATTTCTCTTTTGAGTTCGTCAGCTGTTTTCAATATTGTTTTAGGAATTAATTTTTCATCAATAAAATTAATTTTCGAATATATCAGATCAATTAATTCCTTCGTTTCAATTTCTGAAAGCTTGGTGAATTGTTTTATTTTTTGTTTATGATTGAGAATCTCTTTTCGAAGAAATAAAGGACTGAAAAATATTAAAGAATCATCAGGATGCAACAAAATTTGCCCAATCCAACTTTGTGAATTCAGGATTGCACTAAATACAATGTTAGTATCGACAATCAATTTCATTTCAGAAGATTGTCGCGGTTCTTTTTATACCATTTTTTATTTACTTCAGATGCAAAATTGTCTACTTCTTCCTGTGAAGTTTTATATTTTGAAGTAATTTCTTTATACCTGAAGAAGTTGGCTAACTCCTGAAGTTCTTCAGTGTCAACCGTTGGCTGAAGACGAATGATTACTTCTTTATCTGTTCGCTCGATAATCATAAATCAATTATTTTTCCAAATTTACTTATTTTCAGGATTGTAACAAAGCTGTTTTGTTTTTAAGAAAGCCTGCCTTTAAAATCTTCATAATGAAATTCCCGAATAATTTTTAGCTGGTCATTTTCTGTCCAAATGGCAATCGCAGGATGATTCACGCCGTTGAACATCGTTGTTTTTACCATGGTGTAATGAATCATGTCTTTGAAAATAACCTGGTCGTCCGGTTTTAGTTCCCTGCCAAAATCATAAGCTTCCATAAAATCGCCTGCCAGGCAACTCATCCCGCCAAGCCGGTATAAATGTTTGCTGTTTTTGTCGGGCTCTTTGGCATCCATTATTTTCGGTCGGTAAGGCATTTCCAAAGTGTCGGGCATGTGGGCAGTAAACGAAACATCGAGAATGGCAGTTTTTATTCCTTTGTGTTCCACCACATCCTGCACTGTGGAAACCAAAATTCCGGTATCCCATGCAATGGCGCTGCCAGGCTCCAGGATAACTTTCACATCATACTTTTTTCTGAAGTTTTGCAGAAGTTGAACCAGGTGCTGATGGTCGTATCCTTCTCGCGTCAT
>DATFJO010000348.1:0-3410 GCA_035269145.1 Tangfeifania sp.
ATGAATGATGTGCACACGCAGATTCAGCAAACCACTACTTCGTACCGGCCTAATGAAATTATCTGCGACATCACCACGAAAAACATCGCGCTGCCTTTTGAGGCGAAAATGAGTAGGCCGTTTTACCACATGGACCGCGCCCATGCATTTGCCGAAACTTTTTACTGCTCGGATTCTTACGCAATGGGAAACGTTCAGATGACAATTGTCGATAATCCCAATCAGCAAATGGTGTGGTCGCTGATAGCAGAAGGAACCGACAGGCCGCTGTGCTTTAGCGGCGGCCACCCGATGCGGAAAAGTACGTCAGGACATAGTCCGTACACGCAGACATTGCAATCGAAAGGAACACTGATTTTGCTAACAGCACCTACTAAAATATTGCCGGATGCGGATACACTCATTGCCCCCAACTATTCAAAAATAATTCGTCCGAACCTTTGGCATCTACCGGCAAGCGAGCAAGGAAAAAATTTCGAAATCAGAAACCGGCAAAAATACGGAAGCAAAAAATTGTTTCCCCTAAAAAAACTGAAAGGAAAATCAGCCAACTCGTATCAAACTTTTTTTGATGAAAACCAGGGTTCTGCATCATCATGGTTATATTATCCAAATTCATTAAAACCTGAAAAGAAAAACGGTATCTGGTTTTTTGAAGCCAATGAAACTTATGTTGCAGTGATTCCGCTAACTGACGAATCATTCACAGTTGCTCCGCCAAAATCAATCAGAAGTGAAATAAAAGGCGGTGCCGGTAAATTCTTTAGAGATTACAACCTGCTTGTTTTTCCCGGAAAAATTTCAGGGTTTATAGTTGAAACGGCTGAAAAATCAAAGTTTGAATCAACCGATGATTTCCTGGAAACTGTTAAATCAAAAGCAAATCTAAAAACCTCAGAACTGAAAGAAAACCTAAGCCTGAGTTACACTTCAATAGCAGGCGATAAAATAGAAATGAAATACAAGTCGGAAGGTTTACGCTGCGTGGCAACCATTAACGGCAAAAATCAGGACTGGGACAATTTCACCGATGGTGCAGTTTATGTTTCTCCGTATATTAAAATAAAAAACGGTACAATGACAATCACCAATGGTATAAATTCTTATTCAGTAAAGTTTAAAGGAAATTCACCTGAATGGAGGAAAGTAAATTTGTTTTAAGAGGTTACAAACAGAAATGGTCAGTTTTTCATAGGGATGTGACACAATTCTACACATCGGGAAAAGGTGAAATATTCATTTTTGTATATTTGATAATAAATGACTGGTATTAATTATCGCCTAAAGAATTAAAATGAGGACGACAATTAAAAGAAGTATCACAATATTTATGATGACTTCGATGAGCGAAAATTTGAATTTAAATTTTTTCATTTGATTTTTAGCTTCAGAGACAAAACTATTTATGAAGCAAGATTCTAAGTTGTAATGATGTGTCAAAAACAGGGAAAATCGTATAATACACGAAAAACCTTGAAATTTTGTACTTTTTAAAAGTAAAAACAGATGAACAATCAAGTAAAATACATCTTCCTAATCCTGGTTTTTTTCACACATCTTTCCATCACTGGTCAGAATTTTCTTTTTGAAAACATTGCAACGAGCGATGGTTTATCTCAAAGCACTGTTAATACAATCATCCAGGATCAACACGGTTTTATATGGTTTGGCACCAACGACGGGCTGGATAAATTTGATGGATATAAAATTGAACGTTTCAGTCATGAAAAAAACAGTGCAGGAAGCCTGAATAAAAATACCATCCTTAAATTGTATGAAGACAAAAACGGCATTATCTGGATTGGAACTTACGGGGGAGGAATAAACTGTTTTGATTACTCGTTACAAAAATTCACCCACTACGATCATAATCCTGAAGACGGCAACTCACTGTCAAACAACCAGGTTTTTGAAATATTTGAAGATTCAGAAGGTCTGTTTTGGATTGGTACTGAGCATGGGGTGGATATTTTCGACAGAAAAACGGAATCTTTCAAAAGTATCGGAAATCAATTGAATATTCCATTTGGCAAAACTGAAACCATTACTGAAGATCGGCTTGGAGATATTTGGATTGCTGGCGGAAACGGAATATTCCGATATCGGCGGCTTCAGAAAAAATTTACACGCTACCCGCTTTTTGGCACGTCGGAAGATAAATATACCGGAAACTTTGTTTGGGATGTTTTTGTTGACAGAAGAGGTGATTTATGGGTAGGGTCGTTAAAAGGGCTTTCAAAATTTGATTATACAAAAAATGAATTCATAAATTTTGCTCCGAAATCAGCAAATCCAGGTACCAGTTTTCATATCAGGAATATTTATGAAGACAAGCAGAACAATTTGTGGATTGGAACCGATGGAAACGGATTGATGATTTTTGACCGGGAAGAACAAAAATTTCTGCATGTCTCAGATAATGATGAGTCGGCAAATGGATTTCGGGGAAATGTTGTTACAGCCATTTGCGAAGATAAAACCGGCAACATGTGGTTTGGCACATTTAAAAGCGGGGTAAATAAAATTGATCGTCTCAACAAAAAGTTCCAAACCTATCGGCATATCCGAAATAATCAAAATTCACTAAAAACCAGCGACATAAAAGCAGTTTACCAGGATGAATCGGGAATTATATGGGCCGGAACCGAAAAAGGTGGATTGAGCAAAATTGATCCGAAAACTGGTCGCATTCAAACTTACCTCAACAATCCTGATAATAATAAGAGTTTGCCCAGCAATGTGGTTTTATCGGTAGTAAAAGCAAACGATAATAACCTGTGGATTGGAACCTATGGAGGCGGTTTAAGTTTATTCAATAAAAATACGGCAGAATTTACAACCATCTCTGAAATTCCGGATACTGCAAACAAAAAAACCAGCAATGTGGTTTGGGCACTCCATCCTGATTTGTCAGGAAAACTTTGGGTAGGAACATGGGGGGCAGGCCTCCAGCTTTTTAATCATGAAACAAATACATTTGAGAATTATAATATTGTTGAACAAGGCTCTCAAAGCAACAACTCGGTATTATCTATTTGCCGTGATTTTCAGGGTTTTTTCTGGGTGGGAACTTATGGCGACGGACTTAAAAAAATTAATCCGATTACCCGCGAAGTTTACCATTTCAGGCATGAAGACAATGTTTCTTCCAGCCTGATTGACAATGTTGTACAGGTGGTTTTTGAAGATCATGAAAGAAATTTGTGGGTGGGTACCAAAGACGGCCTTGATTTATTTGATCGTAAAAATGAAACGTTCAGTCATTACAGCACACTGGACGGATTGCCCAACAATGTAATTAACGGAATTTTACAAGACGACAACCACAACCTTTGGATCAGCACCAACAAAGGAATTTCCAGGTTTAATCCGGATACTGAAGAATTTCGTAATTACAATATTCATGATGG
>DATFJO010000349.1:0-9723 GCA_035269145.1 Tangfeifania sp.
AAGTTGGCAACCTGAAATCGTGGAACCAGCCGTTTAAAAATATTTCACTAAAAAATATTTTACGTGCTCTTTACAAAGCATATACAGGCGATGTATTAAAGTTCAGCGAACTGAAACAAAAATTCGACAATGAATTTCCGGTGCTGCCTCCAACAAAATTATTCCAGCATTGGGAAGATGAAGGTGTTTTGCTGCTGAACACTTCTTTTACCTGTACACCCGAAAAACCCGGAAGTCATCGGAAATACTGGGAAGAATTCACAGATATTCTTTTGGATTATATCAACCACAATGCAGCAGAAGTTACATGGTTTTTGTGGGGAAACCATGCCCGCGAGGCTACCGGCAACATTCACCTGGAAAAAACCATATTCACCATGCACCCAATGATGTGCTACAACTTACCCGAACGTGAAAATGATTTCTTATATGGGAAGAAAAACTGTTTTGAACCGTTTATCGGTGAAATTGACTGGACCGGCTACAACCTGAAAAAAGGACTTCAGGCTTCGCAAAAGCTGTTTTAATTTCTTAGACTTTTTGGAATACCTGTTAATAATAATGCATCCGGGAGTTGTAATCTCCCAGAATATTTTTCTTTTCGATGGCCATTTCAATTAAATCGATGGTTTTTTCATCATCGAAAGAAGCACGATTGAGAAACATATCGAACATATCTTCTTCGTATTCTACTTTTCCAATAGATTTACGGAAGTTCAGCCGCTCTTTTTCTACTTTCTCAATAAAATCAATTGCTTCTTCGCGGTTCAAATGGTTGTTTTCCATGATGGTTTTTATCCGGTACTCGAGCGGTGCCACCAGTCGCATGTGAAGCGCATTTTTTATATCGTGTGAAATAATATGACCGGCACGGCCTACGATGATGCAAAATCCCTCTTTCGAAAATGTTCTAATAACATCGGTCACTGTTTTCACAATTTTTTTCTCGCTCCTGTATTTTTTACTGCTGAATGCATCCAGAATTTCGTTAAAAACATAACGGTCAGACTGTTTAAAAATCCGCTGTACTTTTTCCGGCTCTACATCAAGTTCTTTGGCGCTTTTATAAAAAACCTCTTTACTTAATACTTGCCAGTCTTTTTCCGGATTTCTTTTATTTAAACGTTTGGCAATTTTGTGAGCCAGCTTCACTCCGTTGCACCCAACTTCGCGCGATATTGTAATTACCGGGCCGGGAGGTCCAATTATATTATCCATTGAATTTTCTTCTCCAAGCCGCTTATTTAAATAAGACAATAATGCATTACTCATAATCAGTTCTTTTTTGTCAATTTACATTATTTTGATGAAATCGGGTATGTTGTACAAAATATAACTTTCATTTTGTCTGGAAATTTTTTTTACAGGAATAGGCTCATGAAAAAAATTTGCACAGCCAAAGTTTTTTTAATTATCTGCCCTGAAATAGAAAAAGATTAATTATATCTTCGTGGATGAATGAGTATTAAAAAATTGAAATATGTTTGAAAAAAATATTTACGTAAACAGAAGAAAGAAGTTAAAAGATAAGATAAAAAGCGGGTTAGGACTGTTTTTGGGAAACGATGAGTCGCCCATGAATTATGTTGGAAATACCTACAAGTTCAGACAAGACAGTTCATTTCTTTACTTTTTTGGCCTCGATTTTCCCGGTCTGGCCGGCGTGATCGATTTTGATTCAGACGATGAATATATTTTTGGCGACGATGTGGATATCGATGACATTATCTGGATGGGCCCGCAGGTAACCATCAGTGAAAATGCAGCCAAAGCAGGAGTTGAAAAAACAGCGCCAAAATCAAAACTAACTGAATTACTCAAAAGTGCACTGGGGAAAGGCCGCAAAATTCATTTCCTCCCACCTTATCGTGCCGATAACAAAATCAGGCTGGAAGCAATGCTGGGAATACCAGTTGCAAAACTTCATGATTATGTTTCGGTAGAACTGATAAAATCGGTGGTTGATTTACGTTCGGTAAAGGAATCCTGTGAAGTTGAAGAATTGAAAATTGCCTGTGCCACTGGCTACGAAATGCACGTTACTGCAATGAAAATGGCCCTGCCGGGAGTTTGGGAACAGCACATTGCCGGAACTATTGAAGGTGTGGCTGCCGCCGGTGGAAGCATGATATCATTTCCGGTTATCCTTTCCCAGAACGGTGAGACACTGCACAACCACGACCATTCGCAATACCTCAAGAAAGGCCGTCTGATGCTGACCGATGCCGGGGCGGAAACTACCATGCATTATGCATCCGATTTTACACGAACAGTTCCGGTGGGTGGTAAATTTTCGCAGAAACAACGCGAGATTTATGAAATTGTGCTGGCTGCAAATAACGAAGCCCACAAACTTACGATACCAGGGGTGACATACAAATCGGTTCATCTTGCGGCTGCAGAAGTTATTGCTTCAGGTCTGAAAGATTTGGGGATTATGAAGGGGGATGTAAAAGAGGCTGTTAATAGTGGTGCCCACGCCTTGTTTTTCCCGCACGGACTTGGTCACATGATGGGGCTCGATGTGCACGACATGGAAGATTTAGGCCAGGTTTATGTTGGCTTTGATGAAGAAACCCGACCTTCTGAACAGTTTGGATTGGCAGCTCTGCGCCTTGGTAAACGACTGGAACCCGGATATGTAATAACCAATGAGCCGGGCATCTATTTTATTCCGGCGCTTATTGAAAAATGGCAAAATGAAAAAACAAACGCTGCTTTTATTAATTTCGAAAAAGTGAATGAATACCTCGATTTTGGGGGAATCAGGCTCGAAGATGATATTCTGGTAACAGAAACGGGGTCGGAAATAATAGGAGAGAGGGTACCCATCGATCCCGATGAAGTGGAAAAAGTAATTTCAGAATAAATACAAAAGAGCAGCTAACTAAGCTGCTTTTTTTTGCTCAGTATTTTATAGTAAAAATAGTCCATTTCAGTTTTTATTTCATCCCTGATTTCGCGGCATTTTTGCTTAATCTCTTCTTTGTTTTTAGAGTTTTTGTAGGGGTTGTGAAAACCAAGGTGCATTTTTCGTTTATATTTCAGCGGCGGAATTCGCAGTTCTTCATTTGTCCCGTCACCTACAGTTATTAAATAATCAAACTCCTGGTCTTTAAATTTTGAATAATGATCGGGTAAGTGGGGTTTTAAATTAACTCCTATTTCAGCCATAACTTCAATGGCAACCGGACTGATGTGGTCTGATGGTTCAATACCTGCCGATAATATTTCAAGTTTATCGTCATAGCTTCGTAAAATTGCTTCTGCCATTTGGCTCCTGCATGAATTTTGGTTGCTTAGAAAGAATATTTTCATCGGTTAATCAGTTTTTCGGTTGCCGGAATTTTGTCAATTCACACTAAAAAATTTCAAGGTCATAAAATAGAGAAAATTCATTGAAATAAAAATGTAATTTATTGTTTTAGCCATTGAAAATGATTATTTTACAGATGTTTTCCAACATAGTTATGGAACATGTGTGTTCAATTACCTTCAAAAAAAAGGTACGATTAATTCAACCAAAAAGGAAAAATTAAAAATTGTGGCACTAAAAATAATCACCTAAAAAACTGATTTTCAGCTTTCAGTTTCTATCATCTTATGCTGTTTTTTATTATCACCATACATTTTCATGTGAGGAGATTTTAATTCAAAATCTTTGAGTATTAAGGTGTAATTGTATATTTTCGTACCTTGATAAATGTATGCACACCATTTGGAATGGTATTAAAATTATTTTTTAATGGAACCTAAAGATCTAAAAAACCCGGAAGGGTTAAAAAGTACTGCGCAGGATGATGATTCAAAAAAAGATGAAACTGTAAAAAAGGAAGAAAACAACCTTGTTGAGAACTCATCCGGACAAAATGAAAATCAGGAAAAGCTACCGGATGAAAATTCCGGGGATGAAAAGAAGGAGGATGTTTCAGAAGAACAACCTGCATCAAACAAAGAAGAGGATGAAAAAGCTTCCTCAAAAAGCGCTGAAGAAAAACCTGATGATGTAGCGAAAAAAACGCAGACTAATTTAAGTGAAGAAGAGAACCTGAAAGAAGCAGAAAAAACTGCTGCGCCTGCTGATGAAACTGACAAAGAAAATCAGGAAAAGCTACCGGATGAAAATTCCGGGGATGAAAAGAAGGAGGATGTTTCGGAAGAACAACCTGCATCAAACAAAGAAGAGGATGAAAAAGCTTCCCCAAAAAGCGCTGAAGAAAAACCTGATGATGTAGCGAAAAAAACGCAGACTAATTTAAGTGAAGAAGAGAACTTGAAAGAAGCAGAAAAAACTGCTGCGCCTGCCGATGAAACTGACAAAGAAAAGCAGGAAGAAGCTGCCCCTGGAAAAGAGGAAGTAACAGCTAACGTTGAGCCGGAAAAAAGTGCGGGGAAAGAAACCGAAGAAAAAACGCAGAAGGAATCGCCGGAAGCCGAAAAAAATCAAAAAGAACAAACCGAAACTTCTTCAGAATCAAAGGAAAAAGATGCTCAGGAAAAATCTAAAGAAAAAAAGGATCAACCCAGAAAACAGGGAAAAACACCGGCGCCATCCAAAGATAAACCCGATTACAATCAGTTTGGCCAGGTAGAACTGGTTAATGCCATGCGCGATTTGCTCGACAAAGAAGGCGAGCACTATATAAGGGACGAAATTGAAGCCATTAAAGCCGCTTTTTACAAACAGGTGAAAGATGAAAATGAAGAAAAGAAAAAAGAATTCATCGAAAGCGGAGGCAATGAAGAAGATTTTCAGCCCGAAGAAAATCCGTATGAGCAGGATGTAAAAGATTTGCTGAAACGGTACCGGTACCTAAGGTCGCAGCACAACAAAAAGCTTGAGCAGGAAAAAGAAATTAATCTGCAGGCAAAGTATGATTTGATTGAAGAAATTAAGGGACTTATAAACAAGGAAGAATCGATTAATAAAACATTCCAGGAATTCAGGGATCTGCAGCAACGTTGGCGGGAAATAGGACTTGTTCCGCAGGCCAAAATGAAAGATTTGTGGGACACCTACCATTTCCATGTGGAAAATTTCTACGACTACATAAAAATTAACCAGGAACTGCGTGACCTCGATCTGAAGAAAAACCTGGAAATGAAAATCAGGCTGTGCGAACAAGCCGAGGAATTGTTGCTCGAACCCAATATTATAAGGGCTTTTAATGCGCTGCAAAAACTGCACGAACGCTGGCGCGAAATTGGCCCGGTACCACGCGAAAATAAAGATGATATTTGGGACAGGTTTAAGGCTTCTACCGCTAAAATCAATAAAAAACACCAGGAATATTTTGAAGACCGGAAAGCGGAACAGAGAAAAAACCTGGAAGCAAAACGTGCATTGTGTGAGCAGATTGAAGAAATCAACGAGCTCGATTTAAATACCCACAAAGAGTGGGGCGAAAAATCGAAAGAGGTCATAAACCTCCAGAAAGTTTGGCGGACGATTGGTTTTGCCCCCCGAAAAGACAACAATAAAATTTACGACCGTTTCAGAAAAGCATGCGATACATTTTTTGATGCCAAACGGGAGTTTTACGCAAAAAATAAAGAGTTGCAGCAAAACAACCTGCAAATGAAAATTGATTTGTGTGTGCAGGCCGAAGCGCTCAAAGACAGTACCGACTGGCGCAAAACCACACAGGATTTAATTAATATCCAGAAGGAATGGAAGGAAACCGGCCCCGTGCCACGCAAACAATCGGAGGTAATCTGGAAACGTTTCAGGGCTGCCTGCGATCATTTTTTCAATAAAAAATCAGAACATTTCTCCAATATCGATTCGGAACAGTTTGAAAACCTGAAACTGAAGGAACAGTTAATTAAAGATGTTCAGAATTTTGAGCCCAAAGATAATGCCGATGAAAACCTGAATGCTTTGAAAGACTTTCAGCGCAGGTGGATGGAGATTGGTCATGTTCCGATTAAAAAGAAAGACATCATTCAGAAGGACTACCGCGAAGCCATCAATAAATTGTTTGATGATTTGAAGCTTGACGAGTCGAAACGCAACCTGCTGAAATTCCGCACGAAAATGGCTTCATTTTCTGAATCGTCGCGCGGGCAGAATAAAATGCGTTTCGAGCGGGATAAGTACATGAATAAAATGAAACAGCTTGAAAATGACCTGGTTTTGCTCGATAATAATGTTGGATTTTTTGCAAAATCGAAAAATGCTGAATCATTAATTAATGATGTGAAAAGAAAAATTGAACAGACAAAAGAGAATATTGAACTGCTGAAAGAAAAAATCAGGGTCATCGACGAAATGGATGAATCAGAAGAATAACCAGATTTTTATATGGATATATTATAACAGTCTGTTGCAATTTTTGTAACAGGCTGTTTTTTTGTAAAAAATCAGATTAAGAACATGTTTTTAATTCCGGTTAAAACCATGTTGATACCAATGGCACCAATGAAAAAACCATTGAGCCGCAGCAAAACTTCCATGTTTTTATCGAATGCGGTTTTAAACTTTTTGCCATCGATTGAATCCCTGAATCTTTTCATCGCAAATAAAACAAGAAAATTTACAGCAAAAATGATAAAAAGAGAAGTGGCCCCAATCACTAAAGAATGTTTTTGGGAAAGCAGAATACTCAATGAGATGGTTCCTGCACCTACCATAAACGGAAGCGCAATTTCCGAGGCCAAATCATCGAGATTTTCTTTAATCATTATTAATGCGCGCTGCCCCTTGACAATAAAAAAGTAGGCATACGAAAAAATGATTATTCCGCCAAAAATCCGGAAAGACTCGAATTCAATCTGAAATACCCGTCTGAAAATAAAATCGCCTGACAGGAAAAATACCAGGCAAATGAAAAGAGAAATCAATGTAGCCTTAAAAATTACCAACATGAAACTTTTATGCGTCAAATCCTTTCTGATAGGTTCCAGGTAGAGGAAAAGTGCAAACGGGTTGAGCATTACTAATATTTCGATAATTGATGAGAGCATAAATTTTAAATAATTTCAAAGTTCATAAAAATAACAAAAACCGCTTATGCTGTCAGTTCGGTTTTTCTCTTTTTTCTGCAAAAATAAATTGAAATTCCAGCTTTCCAAGCAAGATTCAAATTCTCTTGAAAAATAAATATTTCTAATACCTGAAATAATGGTAACATTGTGAGTATTTAACCTCAACCTCATTGTTTTCGAGATAGACAATAATTGTTTCTGCAGTGGAAAACGGCTGCACTTCTCCGTTATCCGGAAAATAAATTTCGTGAACTGCCGGTATGTAGTCATTTATACCTATTTCCAGCACATAATCCTCCGGGATTTCATTTCCGTTTAAATCGCGGATAATAATTTCACTTCCGTTTTTGCTGATGGAACCTCCCGAATAGTAAAATCCTGAACCTGAGCCACGCAGGAATTCTTCAACTTCGGCAACGGTCATTTTATAAATCATTGTGCCGTTATTAAACGGATCGATTTCGTAAATGTCGCGTTTTGTGATATTGCCCTGCCTGAGTCCGGCACGCACACCGCCTGTATTTTGAAATGTAAAATCAACATCGAGTTGCAGCCGCAACGCATCGGTATAAAAACAGCCAACCTGGTAGCCCGAATGGTCAAAAGCAGCAAACCCGATTACTTCATTTAATTCGGGCCAGTTCATGTACTCGTCAATCACAGCCTGTAATTCAGCATCTATTTCAGGGTATTCATTTAAATCAATCCAGTTGAAATCTACATTCTCCAGTGACTGGTTTTTTACGCTCATGGTAATTTTACCAAGATGATTTAAGTATGAACCAGCCTGAAAAACAGGAACATTGTTTATAGTTGTATCAATGTATGAATGGGAGTGCCCGCCAATAATCAAATCGAAAAAATAATTATTCCGGGCCAGCTCAAAATCATCCATGGCTCCAAGGTGGGAGAGCGCAACAAATAAATCGGCTTCCTCGTCATTTTTTGTGTTGATGAAATCGGGAACCACATTTTGCGCCCAACTAAATTCAAGGTCACGCACCTTCCATGGGTGTGTGGAAGGAATAACGGCATTTCGTTTTCCGTTGGTTTCAACCAGCCCCAGAAAAGTAACTTTTAAATCGCCGGCAGTTATTGTTGTGTAGGCAGGTGGTTGCGGCAGTAACGAATTTCCGGAATCGAGGTTGGCGCAAATCCACTCAAAATCCGATTGTTCAATGCGTTCTTTCAATATTTCAATTCCATAATCAAATTCATGATTTCCGATGGCGGCCACATCAAAACCGGTTTGGTTCATAACATCAATCATCGGAAAGCCTTTTTCGGTGTAGTTGTCAACCACCGGATTTCCTGAAAATACATCGCCGCTGCAGGCCAGAATTACATTGCCTGTCTCTTTTTCCTGGTCGACAATGTGTTTAACTTTGGCAAAATTATCCAGTTGACCATGCACATCATTTACAAAAAAGATGGTGAGGTTTTGCGAGGCTTCCTGTTGCGGATTGTCGGTGGAACATCCGAAAAACAGGATTAAAACCTGAAAAAGAAGAATTAATCTAAATGCTTTCATGAATCAAAAATAGTGGATTTTCAAATTACAATTTTTATTTGGAATTGATTTTTATGAAAAGAAAAAAACCGCCTTCCAGACGAAAGACGGTTTACTATTTTGAAAAACTACAGTTTATCTAAATTACTTTCTGTAGATTTTTTTGTATCCATAAATGGCGCTTTCCTCCAGTTCTTCTTCAATGCGAAGCAACTGGTTGTATTTTGCCATGCGGTCGGAACGGCTCAAAGAACCTGTTTTTATCTGACCTGAATTGGTCGCCACAGCAATGTCGGCAATGGTTGAGTCTTCCGTTTCACCCGAGCGGTGCGAAGTAACTGAAGTGTAACCGGCACGGTGTGCCATTTCAATGGCATCAAGTGTTTCTGTCAACGTACCAATTTGGTTTACCTTAATCAGGATAGAGTTGGCAGCTCCCATTTCAATACCTTTCTGCAGGTATTCAACATTGGTTACAAACAGGTCGTCGCCAACAAGCTGGCATTTGTCGCCAATAGCAGCATTCAGTTTCACCCAGCCTTCCCAGTCACCTTCGTCCATTCCGTCTTCGATAGAATCAATCGGGAATTTTTCAACCAATTCAGCAAGGTAAGCAGCCTGTTCTTCCTGGTTGCGTTTTGCAGCGCCTTCGCCTTCAAATTTAGCGTAGTTGTAAACGCCATCTTCGAAGAATTCAGAAGCAGCACAGTCGAGCGCTATAGAAACGTCGCCACCATCTTCGGCACGACCTGGTTTGTAGCCGGCATTTTTAATGGCTTCAATAATGCTGTTCAGTGCATCTTCGGTTCCTTCCAGTTCCGGAGCAAAACCACCTTCGTCGCCAACGGCAGTACTTAGGTTGCGGCCTTTCAATACTTTTTTCAGACTGTGGAAAATTTCAGCGCCCATGCGCAATCCTTCGCGGAATGATGAAGCGCCAATCGGACGAATCATAAATTCCTGGAAGGCAATCGGTGCGTCAGAGTGCGAACCACCATTGATGATGTTCATCATTGGCACAGGCAGTGTTTTGGCGTTGGTTCCGCCAATATAACGGTACAACGGAACACCGGCAAACTCAGCAGCAGCTTTGGCAACAGCCAGTGAAACACCCAAAAGTGCATTGGCGCCCAGTTTCGATTTTGTTTTGGTGCCGTCCAGTTCCAGCAGTTTATTATCTACTGCTACCTGGTCGGTGGCATCCATACCTACCAGTTCTTTGGCGA
>DATFJO010000350.1:0-7764 GCA_035269145.1 Tangfeifania sp.
CGGTTTTTCAGGTGTCAAAAGAACGTTACTTAGATGTGGACAAGGAAGATATTTCGGATGAACTGGAGTGCCTCGATTTGACAGTAATGATGATCAATGAAATGCGGATGCTGGGAAAAATGGCCGGTGAGCTGAAAAAAAACAGTGAAGCTGAAAAATGGGAAAAACTGGCTGAAAAAACTTCGGGCCTGGTAAACGATAGAATGTGGGACGACGAAACGCAATTTTATTATTCCATCAACAAGGAGGACCATTCGTTTATGTACCTTACCCGCGATTTACGCCGGCCTGAAATCATCGGGTTCCTGACCATGTGGGCCAACGCAGCGACTCCAGAACGTGCTAAATCCATCGTTGAAAATTACCTGCTCAACACGGATAAGTTCTGGCGTAAAAACGGAGTGCCAACGCTTTCGGCCGACGATGACTGGTACAGCCCCGATGTGGATTACTGCTGCAAATGGAACGGCCCTGTGTGGCTGCTTTGGGATTACATGGTGTATGTGGGCCTTAAGAATTACGGTTTTGATGAAGAAGCCTCGGCGCTGGCCGGAAAAATGATACTTGCCGTGGAAACACAGCTCCGGAAAAATCATAACTTCTGGGAATCGTACAGCCCTGATAACGATGTGCTGAACAGCCCGCCAAACTACATCTGGGACGCCATTATGGCCAAATTGCTGATTGACGAATACTGATAATTAATGAAACATCAGAGATATGATGAGAATAGACAAAATTACCAGTAATAAAAAACAATACCTCGATTTATTGCTGTTGGCAGATGAGCAGGAGGATATGATTGACCGATACCTGGAAAGTGGCGAACTGTTTGCACTATACGATGATGACCTGAAGACTGCTTGTGTTGTTGTAGCAACAGACAAAGACACCTGCGAAATGAAAAATATAGCAACTTATGAAAAATACCGGGGAAAAGGATATGGCAGAATTCTGATAAAATTTATCTCAGATCATTACAAAAACAGCTACAAAACAATGCTTGTTGGTACTGGTGAAATTCCCAAAATACTCTCATTTTATGAAAGTTGCGGGTTTGAAAAATCTCATACTATCAAGAACTTTTTCATTGATAATTATAACCACCCGATGTTTGAAGACGGAATACAACTTGTTGACATGGTTTATTTGAAGAAAAAATTATAAATGCTTTCTGGAAGAGGCAATTGGTGTGCAACTATAAATAAACAGCAGCTCAAACAAAAAAGCCCCGATCCTTTCGGACCGGGACTTTCGGTATAGTAAAATGGATTAGAAAATGGTCTAATCTTCTTCCTGCTCTGCTTCGTAAGCTTTGAGCAGTTCGTCCTGGACTTCGGCAGGCACTTTTTCGTAATCGTCGAATGCGATGGTAAATACACCGCGTCCACCGGTGAGCGAACTCAGCGAAGTAGCATAGCGGTACATCTCTTTTTGCGGTACTTTGGCAGAAATTTTCTCCATTCCCCGTTCAGAACCCATACCCATAATCATGGCACGGCGTCCCTGCAGATCGCTCATTACGTCGCCCATGCGGTCGCTCGGAACCCACACCTCGAGGTTGTAAATGGGTTCCAGGATTTTCGGGCCTGCGTTTTTAAATGCTGTGCTGAATGCGTTACGGCCTGCCAGTTTAAACGAAATCTCGTTTGAGTCGACCGGGTGCATTTTGCCGTCGTAAATATAAACCCTGATGTCGCGGGCGTAGGAACCGGTAAGCGGTCCTTCTTCCATTTTTTCCATGATTCCTTTCAGGATAGCCGGCATAAAACGGGCATCGATTGAACCACCCACGATAGAGTTCACAAAAATAAGTTTACCTCCCCATGCAAGCGGATGTTCTTCAACGTTACGAACAGCCACTTTCTGTTCTTTGTCGCCAAACTTAAACATGGTTTTGGGTTCAGAACCTTCGGTGTAGGGTTCAATAATCATGTGCACCTCGCCAAACTGTCCGGCGCCGCCCGATTGTTTTTTATGGCGGTAATCGGCCTGTGACGGTTTGGTAATGGTTTCGCGGTAAGGCACCCTGGGTTGCACGTAATTCACCTCTATTTTATGTACATTGTCGAAGAACCACTTCAGCACATTCAAGTGATATTCACCCATTCCGTGAACCAGCAACTGCTTCAGTTCTTGCGAGTATTCAATAATGTAGGTAGGATCTTCAAACTTGATTTTACTCAGTACTTCACCCACTTTTTCGTCGTCCGACTCGTTTTCAGCTTTTACGGCAACGGTATGTTTCGGGGCCGGAAATTCAATCGGTTCATATTTTACTGCCGCATCTTTGTCAGACAGCGTTTGGTTAAATTTGGTTTCTTTCAGTTTTACAGTACACCCGATGTCTCCGGCAACAAGTTCGTCTACTTTTACGCGGTTTTTACCGGCCGAAACAAACACCTGCGAAAGCCGCTCTTTGTTGGCAGTTTTTGAGTTGTATAAATCGAGACCCTCCTTGATGGTACCCGACATCACCTTAAAATGGGTAATTTCACCCACATGCGACTCAACAGCCGTTTTAAAAACGAACAGGCTTGGCGGTTCCGCAGCTTCCATTTTCAGTTCTTTGCCGGCTACTGCATTGCGCGGTCCCCGTTCTTCGGGCGAAGGTGCGATGTTTACAATAAACTCGAGCAAACGGCCAATTCCGATATCTTTTCGTGCACCAACGCAGAAAACCGGGTATAGGTCGCGTTGCAGCATTCCCAGTTTCATTCCTTTGCGCATTTCATCTTCGGTGAGTGTTCCTTTATCGAAATAGAGTTCCATCAAAGCCTCTTCGTTTTCGGCAGCCATTTCTACAAGCTCGTTGTGCAACTCTTCTGCACGGTCTTTTTCTGAATCCGGGATATCGAGCACTTCAGGCTTTCCGCCTTTTTCGCTGTACTTGTACATTTTCATTTTAAGTACATCGATAATGGCCGAAAAATCAGGGCCTGCATCAACAGGATACTGTACAATTGTAATTTTTTTCCCGAAGTTGGACTTGCATTGTTCCAGCGAGTTCTCATAGTTTGAGTTGTCGTGGTCGAGCTGGTTGAAAACAAACAGCAGCGGGGTATTGGTGTTTTCGGCATAACGTCCTGCAGCTACTGTTCCTGATTCAACACCGTTGGTGGCATTAATTATCATCACCCCCAGGTCGGTAACATTTAGCGAGGATACAACTCCACCGGCAAGGTCGTCCATTCCGGGAGTATCCACGATGTTCACTTTTGCCCCGTTGTATTCGGTATACATTGGAGTGGAATAAACCGAGTTTCCGTACTCATGTTCTATGGGCGTATAGTCTGAAACTGTATTTTTCGCGGTGACTTCACCTCTGCGTTGAATAACTCCACCCTCAAACAGCATAGATTCTGCGAGGGTGGTTTTCCCACTGCCGGCATTTCCAATTAAAGCAATGTTCCGAATTTGTTCCGTCTTGTAAACTTTCATTTTATTATAGTTTTTTGATTTATTGCCAGTTCCTGTTTCAGGTTTTACTGAAAAAAGGTCACCAAAATTAGTAATAATTTATTAACAATCAAGAGCATGTGTTAAAGCTGAAAAATTGTATGTGTTCCAGGTGGTGCTCTTCTAATTTTAAGTATTTGTAAATTAGTTTTTTTGATTTGGTTGATGTTTTTGAACACGCTTTAATTTTTTTGAATTTTTAACGAAAATCACCTCTTTTTTTATTTCATACATACTTATTCTCAATTTAGGGGTTGAGCTTAAAATTGCCGGCAGGGGGTGATATTTTTCAATATTACAACCAATAAAAGCATTGCATTGAATAATTACTATTTTTGAGCTTCGATTAAATACAGCATGTTCAAAATACAGATAATATTTATTCTAACTCTATTCTTTACAGGTCTTGCAGGTGCCCAGCCTTCCTATGTGCTTAGCGGAAATATTACAGATGTATCTACTGGCGAGAGTTTAACCGGGGCAAATGTAGTTGCCTCTGAATTGCCCAACACCGGGGCTGTTTCGAACAGCTATGGTTTTTATTCGCTCTCTTTGCCCGAAGGAGAATACCAGGTTCGGTTTCAGTTTATCGGGTATGAACCAAAAATTGTGAGGGTGGATTTAAGTGAAAATAAAAAACTGGATATTGAGCTCCGGGAAAAATCTTACGAAATCGGAAACATAGTGGTAACCGGAGAGCGTGCCGACAAAAATGTAACCTCGGTGGAAATGGGCAACGTGCAAATGGTTCCCAAGCAGATTGAGAGCATCCCTGTTATTTTTGGCGAACCCGATGTGCTGAAAACCATTCAGCTTACTCCGGGAGTTAAACCTGCCGGAGAAGGAAGTTCGGGTTTTTACGTGCGGGGTGGGGGAATCGACCAAAACCTGATTTTGTTGGATGAAGCGCCTGTTTACAATGCATCCCATCTGCTCGGTTTTTTTTCGGTTTTCAATTCTGAAGCCCTGAAAAATGCCAGCCTGATGAAAGGATCGATTCCCGCTGAATATGGCGGCCGGGCTTCATCGGTTCTCGATATTCAGATGAAAGAAGGAAATATGAAAGATTTTGGCGTAACCGGAAACCTGGGGCTTATTTCATCGAATGTGACCGTGGAAGGGCCACTGGCTAAAGACCGAAGCTCGTTTATTTTAAGCGGCCGGAGAACTTATGCCGATTTATTTCTGAACTTCGCCAACGATGAAGACATTAAAGAAACCCATCTCTATTTTTACGATTTAAATCTGAAAACCAATTATAAAATAAATGCCAATAACCGCATTTATCTTTCGGCCTATCTGGGCCGCGACGATTTTGGCTACAAAAACGAATTTGGTTTCGACTGGGGAAGTAAAACCGCCACCTTCCGCTGGAACCATAATTTCAGCGAAAAATTGTTTTCGAATACTTCATTTATATTCAGCAACTATTCTTACAACATTACCATCATGCGCGACCTGGATGTGGAGATTCTTTCCTCTATTCAGGACTTGAATCTGAAACAGGATTTTTCGTACTACGCCAACGCAAACAATACCCTGAAATTTGGCGGAAACATTATTTATCATTCGGTTTTACCCGGTGAGATTAAAGTGAACGAAAGCGCCGGATTCATTCCGCCTGCCGATATTTCGGAACGCAAAGCCATTGAATGGGCGGGCTATTTTTCGAACAACCAAAAGGTTTCTGAAAAGCTGCGGCTCTATTATGGTGTGCGGCTGGCGCTTTTCAGCAATATCGGCCCGGGAGAGTTCTATGAGTTTAACCGGCAGGGCGAACTTTCTGACACCATCAATGTGGACAGGACTGAAATATTTAAAACCCAGGGTGGTTTGGCGCCGCGTATTGGAGCAAACTACCTGATTAACGACCGCAGTTCAATGAAACTTTCATACGGCCGGCTGTACCAGTTTTTGCATTTGCTGTCGAATTCAACTACCACTACACCTACTGATTTGTGGCTGCCCAGCAGCAACAATGTAAAACCGCAGATTGCCGACCAGGTTTCACTGGGCTACTTCCGGAATTTCAGCAACAATGAATTTGAAACCTCACTCGAAGTCTATTATAAAAACCTCCAAAACCAGATTGATTATAAAAACGGCGCCGAGCTGGTTTTTAATTCAACTGTTGAAGCCGAACTGGTTTTTGGCCGTGGCTGGGCGTATGGTGCCGAACTGATGCTGAAACGAAATTTTGGCCGGTTAAACGGCTGGCTGAGTTACACGTGGTCGAAAACCATGCGGCAGTTCGACGATATTAACAGCGGCAATCCTTATCCGGCACGCCAGGACAGAACACACGATGTTTCGATTGTTGGAATTTACGACATTACAAATAAATGGAAGTTGTCGGCCACCTGGATATATTACACCGGAAATGCGGTGACTTTTCCCAGCGGACGTTACGAAATTGATGGTAAGGTAATTGGCTATTACACTGAACGAAACAGTTACCGGATGCCCGATTACCACCGGTTAGATGTAGGGTTGGTGTGGCAGCGTAAAAAAACCGACCGGTTTGAGTCGGCCTGGACTTTTTCGGTGTACAATGCCTATGCACGAGAAAATGCTTATTTTATTCAGTTCAGAGAAAAAGAAGATAATCCCGGAATGACTGAAGCTGTGCAGGTTTCGCTGTTTAAAGCCATTCCGTCAGTAAGCTATAAATTCAAGTTTTAAACGAATGACAAATGACCAGTGACAAATGACCAGATTACTCTACATACTATTTTTGTTTTTGCTTTTCGGATGCGAAAAAGTAATCGATGTGGATTTGAATGAAGCCAATCCGGAGATGGTAATCGAGGGAAACCTGAGTTATGAAAAAGGAGCGCTGGTAGTGAAGATATCAAAAACGGCCAGTTATTTTGAATCCGGTGCCGGTGAAAAAGTGAACAATGCAGGTGTATTTCTGGAACATCACACGGGGGAAATGATTGAAATAAACGAAACCGCTCCCGGAATCTACGAGAAAGACCGGTTAATGATTCAGCCAGGCAATTTATACAAACTCCGGGTTGATGTTGATGGAGAAGTCTACACTGCCGAATCCTTTCTTCACGATCCGGTTAAGATTGATTCCCTGGGCTATTCGTATTCTAATGGCAACAATTTTTTTGACAGTGGATACAGGGTTCGGCTTTATTTTTCCGATCCAGTCGGTGAAGCCAATTACTACCGGATTAAAGTTTCTAAAAACGGGAAGCTTGAAAATGAAGTAGGTGATTTGATTGTTTTCGACGATTCGGCCATCGATGGAAAAATAATAGAAGTGACTTTGCGAGGACAGCCTTTTAATGCCGGCGACAGGGCACGTGTGCAGTTGATCTCACTCGATAAGCATGCGTATGAATACCTGTCCACACTTCGCGATTTGGCAAATACAAACCCGGGATCGCCGGCGCCTGCCAACCCAATTTCCAACTTTTCGAACGGCGCCTTAGGCTATTTTTCGGCCTGGTCGCACGATTCAAAGGATATTTTGATTGAAAAGCGTTAACCTTTTTCCATAAACTTTTCTTTCTGTTTTTTAGAAAATAGTATTTTGCAAATCAACTATTTCAATAAAAATATTAACTGAAATGAAAAAATTATTAGCTGTTGTTGTTATTAGCTTCCTGCTTTTTGCTTCCTGCAACCAGAACCAATCTTCAAAAGAAAATACAGGATTAAAAGATATTGCTGACATTTATGTTGGCACGGCCGTAAATTACCGCCAGGTAACTACCCGCGATACAATGCGTTCAATTATTGTGAATGAATTCAACAGCATTACGCCCGAGAATGAAATGAAAATGTACAGTGTGCTGGCAGGTCCCGGAGAATACCGCTGGGCGAGGGTGGATACAATGGTTGCGTTTGCCCGGAAATATGATAAACGGTTGTTTGGCCACTGTTTAATCTGGCATTCGGGAACTCCGGGCTGGCTCACCGAAATGGAACACGACAGCACCTCACTGTCAAATTTTATGAAAGAGTATATTCATACTTATGTGTCGCGCTATAAAAATGATGTGGACGGCTGGGACGTGGTGAACGAAGCCATTACCGACAGCGCCGGGGCCATGCGCCAAACGTTTTGGTACAACATGCTGGGCGAATCGTATATCGACCAGGCTTTCCGTGCTGCCCACGACGCAGACCCGGATGCCGTTCTGTTTATTAACGATTACAACAACGAGCGCGACACGGTGAAAATGAATGCTACCATCGATTTGATAAACCGGTTGAAAAGCAGAGGGGGGCCGGTTTCTGGAATCAGCTTGCAAATGCACACCCGTATGGATATTTCGGATGAAATTA
>DATFJO010000351.1:0-4185 GCA_035269145.1 Tangfeifania sp.
AAAATCGAGCCTGAATATTCACATCCTGTCGTTCATGTAAAAGATGCCTCGCTCGCAGTAAATGTCACTTCGAGTTTAATTGCGGGGAATAAGAATTACATTCAAAAAATAAAAGACGATTACAGCCAGATTCGTGAATTCCAGGGACAACGCAAACCCAAAGAATACCTAAAACTTGAACAGGCACGTGAAAACAAACTGAAAATCAACTGGGAAACAACTCCGCTTTACCAGCCAAACTTTACCGGTGTGAAACATCTCATCGATTATCCGCTGGAGGAGCTGCGTGAATACATCGACTGGACGTTCTTTTTCCTTACCTGGAACCTGAAAGGAATCTATCCGCAAATTCTTGACGATGAAAAACAAGGTGAAGAGGCCCGGAAACTGTATGCTGAAGCCAACGAATTTCTGGATGAAATTATTGAAAAGAAAATGTTGCAGGCCAATGCATCTTTCGGCATCTGGCCGGCAAATGCCGATGGTGATGACATTGTTCTTTTTGAAGATGAATCGCGTAAAAAAGAAGCCGGACGATTTTATCATTTTCGTCAGCAGGAGAAGAAAAAAGGAAACCTGCCAAATTTATGTTTGGCTGATTTTGTAGCTCCCCTCGAATCGGGGAAAACCGACTACTGCGGAGGATTTGCCACAACAGCCGGCATCGGCATTGAAAAGTGGAGAAACATGTTTCTGAAAGATCATGACGATTATAAAGCCATTATGCTGGAAGCGCTGGCCGACAGGCTAAGTGAAGCTTTTGCAGAATTGCTGCATTTACGCATCCGTAAAGAATTCTGGGGATATGCACCCGATGAAAACCTGACACACGAAGAACTGCTGAAAGTAAAATACCAGGGAATCAGGCCAGCGCTGGGTTACCCGGCATGTCCCGAGCATTCAGAAAAAAAGGAGTTGTTTGACCTGCTGAAAGCCGAAGAAATTGGCATGCAACTAACCGAACATTTTGCCATGTATCCCAATGCTTCAGTATCCGGCCAGTATTTTGCACATCCTGAATCGCGTTATTTCAGCCTCGAAAAAGTGGGCCGCGACCAGATCCGGGATTATGCCCAACGAAAAAACAAACCGGTGGAGTTTGTAGAAAAATTTCTGCCAACCAATTTAAATTACAAGTAAAAATATTTATTAAGCGAATGAAAAAAAAGGAGTTATATTTTGGAAATACAAAAAAAGAAAATACTTTTGCAGTCCCGATTATTGTCCGTACTTGTAGGCAATGTAAAATATTGATTTTCTTGATGTAACAGCTTGTCAATGATGCATGACAAATCTGAAAAAACACAGGAAAAGGTGAAAGTTGAATAAATAAATTTTAGTACAAGTGGATACATTAAGTTATAAAACTGTTTCAGCAAATAAAGCAACCGTCAACAAAGAGTGGGTGGTTATTGATGCTGAAAATGTTGTTTTGGGCCGTTTGGCCAGCGAGGTTGCAAAAATCCTCCGGGGCAAAAACAAGCCCGAGTTTACACCGCACGTTGATTGTGGTGACAACGTAATTGTGATAAACGCTGAAAAAGTACAGCTCACCGGTAAAAAACTGACAGATAAAATTTATCTCCGTCATACAGGTTACCCGGGTGGCCAGCGTACACAAACGCCAAAAGAAATTTTAGCGAAATATCCGGAAAGGCTTGTTGAAAAAGCTGTTAAAGGAATGCTGCCCAAAAACAAACTGGGAAGCCAGTTGTTTCGCAACCTGCATGTAGTTGTAGGACCAGAGCATAAATACCAGGCTCAGAAACCAAAAGTTGTTGATTTAAGTAACAATAATTAAAAAAAATGGAAGTAGTTAACACAATAGGGCGTAGAAAATCGGCAGTTGCTCGTATTTACGTGAACGAAGGCAAAGGAAACATCACGATTAACAAACGTGAATTGAACGAATATTTCCCGACAACTACCCTTCAGTACATTGTTAAACAACCGCTTAACGTAGTAGAAGCGATTGAAAAATACGACATTAAAGTCAATCTTGACGGTGGTGGAATTAAAGGACAAGCCGAAGCATTGCGCCTCGCAATTTCAAGGGCATTGATAAAAATTGACCCGGAATTGAGAAAAGATTTGAAATCGGCCGGATTTCTCACCAGGGATCCACGCGAAATTGAACGCAAAAAACCGGGACAGCCGGGAGCAAGGAAGAAATTCCAGTTCTCAAAACGTTAATAAATTTATTGTCAAATTATATGGATCTAAAATGGTTGAGATTTCCGGGAATTCGGGACTACTCAACTGTTGCTTTTAGAGTCATAAAAAAAGTAAACAGATGCCAAAAGTATCATTTCAGGAATTATTAGACGCAGGTGCACATTTTGGACACCTGAAAAGAAAGTGGAATCCGAACATGGAACCTTATATTTTCATGGAAAAAAACGGAATCCACATTATCGATCTCCAAAAAACAGTTGTTAAAATAGACGAGGCTGCAGCAGCCCTCAAACAGATTGCCAAATCGGGCCGCAAAATATTGTTTGTTGCCACAAAAAAACAGGCAAAAGAACTGGTAGCCGAACAGGTAAAAAGCGTAGGAATGCCCTACGTTACTGAACGCTGGCCCGGTGGTATGCTCACCAACTTCCCAACTATCCGCAAAGCGGTGAAAAGGATGATCTCTATCGACAAAATGACGAAAGATTCAAGCTGGGATAACCTGTCGAAAAGGGAAAAACTGCAAATTACCAGGCAGCGTGCCAAGCTCGAAAAAGTTTTGGGTAGTATTGTCGACCTTACCCGCCTGCCGGCAGCACTTTTTATCGTTGATGTAATGAAAGAAAAAATTGCTGTTCGCGAAGCACAGAAGTTGGGAATACCGGTATTCGCAATTGTTGACACCAACTCAAACCCGGAAGAAATCGACTTTGTTATTCCGGCCAACGACGACGCTTCCCAGTCAATTAAACTGATTCTTGGTGAAATGACTGAAGCAGTTAGAGAAGGACTTGCCGAAAGAAAATCAGAAAAAGGCAAAGAAGAGGATGAAGATGCTCCGAAAAAACCGAGAAGAAAACCGAAAAGAGAAAGATCGAAGGCGGCAGCAGGCGAAGAAAAAGTTGCCGGCAACGATACTGAAAAATAAGTAAAAAATTACAAAATATAAATCGTTTTAAAAATTTAGCTTTATGGCTTTCACAACAGCAGACGTAGTTAAATTGCGCAAATTAACCGGTGCAGGGATGATGGATTGTAAAAACGCCCTGAAAGATGCCGACGGTAATTTTGACAGAGCTCTCGAAATCATTCGTGAAAAAGGAAAATTAATTGCCAACAAGCGTGCCGACAGGGAAGCTTCTGAAGGCGTTGTTCTGGCAAAAGTATCAGAAGACAAAAAATTTGGTGCCATGATCGTTCTCAATTGCGAAACCGATTTTGTTGCCAAAAACGATAATTTTATTGCTTTCGCCGACAGCATTCTTAATGTGGCGCTTGCTCAAAAACCTGAAAACCTGGAAGAGCTTAAAACACTTGATTTGGATGGCAGAACCATTGAAAATCAAGTGACCGAGCAAACAGGCGTTATTGGTGAAAAAACAGAACTTTCGTTTTACTCCAAAATTGAAGCCGAAACAGTTGTAGCTTATATCCACCCGGGAAATAAACTGGCAACCCTGGTTGGTTTCAATAAAGAAAACGTAGAAATTCAGGTGGCCAAAGATATCGCCATGCAGGCAGCAGCAATGTCGCCAATTGCAGTCGATAAAGATGCTATTCCGCAGAAAGAAATTGATAAGGAAATTGAAATTGCCAAGGAAAAATTCCGCCAGGAAGGAAAACCTGAAGCAATGCTCGACAAAATTGCCCAGGGCTCACTTAACAAGTGGTTTAAAGATGTTACTCTGGTTAACCAGGCATTTATTAAAGATGCAAAACTTTCTGTTAAAGATTACCTGGCACAAAACGACAAAGAACTGGAAATTACTGCTTTCGAACGCTACTCGCTCGACAGTTAATTTATTTCCAAAAACGATATTTTAAAAGCTATCCGGTTTCGGGTAGCTTTTTTTTATGCTGATATTTTCACTTCACCACTTCCCAAATCCAGTTTTCCAATAATTCCAGAGCGTTGGGTGAAAATGTTTCTTCAATTTGCCCGTATTCAGAAATTGCCCCGGTTCTGCTTGTTTGAAACAAGTGGTTCAGTTTTTCCGGTTTCAGGATTTT
>DATFJO010000352.1:0-4471 GCA_035269145.1 Tangfeifania sp.
TGAATATTTTCAAAAGTACCAGGAGAGTGTAGACAACCCGGAAGGTTTTTGGGAAAAAATTGCCGAAAACTATACCTGGCGTAAAAAGTGGGACAAAGTCCTTGATTGGAAATTTGAAGGCGAAGGAGCGCCCGATGTAAACTGGTTCGTCAACGGTAAACTGAACATTACCGAAAACATCTTCGAACGCAACATGAAAGATCGGAAAGATCAGGTTGCAATTATTTGGGAACCAAACGATCCGAAAGAGCCGGAAATAAGACTTACTTATGGCGAACTTTTTGAAAAAGTAAAGAAATTTGCCAACGGCATGAAAAAGATGGGAGTTGAAAAAGGCGATCGCGTTGCGATTTATCTGCCAATGGTTCCCGAGCTTGCAGTTGCGATGCTGGCCTGTGCCCGAATCGGTGCTATTCATAGCATTGTTTTTGCCGGTTTCTCTGCCACAGCACTCGCCGACAGGATCAACGATGCCAAAGCAAAAGTGGTGATTACTTCCGATGGCGGATTCCGTGGAACCAAATCCATTCCATTAAAATCAATTGTTGACGATGCGCTCGACAACTGCCCGTCAATTGAACATGCAATTGTTCTGAAAAGAACCGAGGAGGATATCAATTTTGTGGATGACCGTGATATTTGGTGGGACGATGTTATCAAAGATGTGGATGCAGAAAATACAGCCGAAGAAATGGATTCTGAGGACCTCCTGTTTATTCTCTACACTTCGGGTTCAACCGGAAAACCCAAAGGTGTGGTTCACACCACCGCCGGTTACATGATTTATGCCGAATATACTTTTAAAAATGTTTTCCAGTACAGCGATGGCGATACCTACTGGTGTACTGCCGATATCGGCTGGGTAACCGGTCACTCTTATATCGTTTACGGTCCGCTGCTTGCCGGGGCAACTTCCATTATGTTTGAAGGTGTTCCTACCTGGCCCGATGCCGGCCGTTTCTGGGATGTTGTGGACAAATACAAAGTCAACCAGTTTTATACTGCACCAACTGCCATCCGCGCTTTGGTTGCCCAGGGAGACAAATGGGTTACCAAACATGACTTAAGCTCGCTAAAAGTGCTCGGTACGGTAGGCGAACCCATCAACGAAGAAGCCTGGCGCTGGTACCACGATCTGATAGGAAAAGGAAAATGCCCGATTGTGGACACCTGGTGGCAAACCGAAACCGGTGGAATTATGATCTCTCCGCTGGCCGGACTGACGCCCACCAAACCATCGTTTGCAACGCTGCCCCTGCCGGGGGTACAACCAATCCTGGTCGATCCGGAAGGAAACGAACTTGAAGGCAACGGAATCGAAGGAATTCTGTGTATTAAATTCCCGTGGCCCGGAATGCTCCGTACAACTTATGGCGATCACAAACGTTGCTACATGACTTATTTCTCGGCCTACAAAGGGTTGTACCTTACCGGCGACGGAGCTAAACGCGACGAGGAAGGTTATTACCGAATCATCGGACGAATTGACGATGTAATCAACGTTTCCGGCCACCGTATTGGTACCGCTGAAGTGGAAGACGCCATCAATCAGCACCCAAAAGTAGTTGAATCGGCTGTTGTGGGCTATCCGCACGACATCAAAGGTGCCGGTATTTACGCTTATGTTATCTGCGAAGATCTTACGGATAAAGAGCGGAGTAAAATTGAGGATGAAATCAGGGCAACGGTTACCAAGTTTATCGGACCAATTGCCAAACCCGATAAAATCCAGGTTGTAAGCGGACTGCCAAAAACCCGTTCAGGTAAAATTATGCGGCGCATCCTCCGGAAAATTGGAGAAGGAGATGCAACCAACCTCGGCGATACTTCAACACTTCTCGATCCGGGAGTTGTAGAAGATATAATCAGCGGAGCCAAAGTAGATGTAAAACGCTAATTGATAAATCAACAGAAAGGCACCTTCAGCAAGAGGGTGTCTTTTTCTTTTCAACCATTCTTTAAAAAACCAAATTATGAATAACCAAAAAGTTATGAACCGATGGCTTGTTGTCATTGGAGCAATCCTCATTCAACTGGCACTTGGAGCAATTTATGCATGGTCGGTTTTCACGCCTCAGCTTACAGCCGCCGAAGGTGTTTATCAATTCTCGGCTGGTCAGGCAGCCTGGATTTTTTCAGCAGGACTCTTTTTCTTTGCACTTGTAATGATTTGGGCCGGAAGACATCTAACTACCATAGGCCCGCAAAAACTGGCCATTGCCGGTGGTGTAACACTCGGACTGGGATACGTACTTGCCGGATTTTTCGGCAACAGTTTTCTTACACAACTTATTTTTATCGGAATTATCGGAGGATCCGGAATTGGTCTGGCCTATGTTGTGCCCATTGCTGTGGGGGTAAAATGGTTCCCCGACCGCAAAGGAATGCTCACCGGACTGGCCGTTGCAGGTTTTGGATTTGGAGCTACCATCTGGGTAAAATGGGCCGGTTCGTGGGGAGGCGGCCTCCTGAATAATCTGCAGTTATTCGGTCTGGATGGCGTAAGAAGTGTATTTGTATTGTACGGAATTATATTTGCCATTATGGTAATTATTGGCAGCCTGGTGATGAAAGATCCGCCACAGGGATGGTTACCCAAAGGATATGTTCCGCCTGAAGCCAATTCGGCAAAAGCTACCGGAGAAACCAATTTCGAAACCGGGGAAATGCTGAAAACGCCTCAGTTTTATATGCTTTTTTTCACCTTTGTCTTTTCGGCACTGGCCGGGTTAATGGTCATTTACTGTATAAAATTATTCGGAATCGACGCACTGACTTACTCCGAACTGGGCTCACTGAATCCTTCAAATCCGGAATTTAAAGAAACCATGAACCGGGCCAGTTCCATTGCCGGAACTGCCATGGCAACTTATGCCATTTTAAATGGCCTCGGTAGAATTATCTGGGGCATGGTTTCCGATAAAATCGGACGGAGAACTTCTATTTTCATGATGTGCCTTTTGCAGGGAATCATCATGTTGCTATTGTACCGGCTGGGATCCACTTCGGCTACTTTTATTGTAGCCGCTGCCATTATCGGGTTCAATTTCGGTGGAAACTTTGCGCTTTTCCCGGCAGCAACAGCCGACTTCTTTGGAAATAAAACAGTGGGTAAAAATTACGGATTTGTATTTTTTGCTTATGGAATTGCCGGAATTGCCGGACCGCAAATTGCAGGTTTGTTTAAAGATGCAGCCGAAGGAGCTGAAACACCTTCAGCCTGGCTGACTCCTTTTATTATTGCAGGAGTGGCTTGTATCCTTGGTGCAATTGTTATCCTGCTGGCAAAACCGCCAAAAAAATAAAAAAAAGCATTCATATTTAAAAAACGTCCTTCGCCGGGACGTTTTTTTATGGGTCAAAACAAAATAAATGTTGTCAAACAGGTAAAAGAAGAATTGTTTTTAAACATATAATCACAAATTTTTACATTATCAATCTGGCTAAACAACTGATTTTAAATAATCTTTAACCTTTGGGATAAAAAACTGAAACGGACTCTCAAAATTTTCAATCATGATTTTTTTTCATGATTTTTATAAGCGATTTCAACCATTTTTACAAAAAATAACAAGTTTCAATTAACTAATAAATGATATTCCTATGGCCATCAAGAAGTTAGACAGCATTTTCAAACCCAAAAGAATTGCATTAATCGGAGTTTCCAACAACCCTGATAGTGTTGGAGGAATTACCCTCCGCAATTTAGTAGGTGGTGGTTACAACGGGGTGGTTTACCCTGTCAACCCAAAACGCGAAGCCGTTTTCGGCATCCCCTGTTATCCCGATATAAAAAGCCTTCCGAAAGTACCGGACCTGGCAGTAATAATGACCGGGGCCAAACATGTTCCGGGCATTGTGCAGCAGTGCGGAGAAGCAGGAGTACATGGCATTATCATCATGTCGGCAGGTTTTAAGGAAGCCGGCGAAGAAGGAAAAGCACTGGAAGCGCAGGTAAAAGAAGAAAAATCGAAGTTTCCAGACATGCGAATCATCGGCCCCAACTGCCTCGGAATTTTAGTACCGGGATTGAGCATGAACGTTAGTTTTGCCAACGGAATGCCCGAAAAAGGCCATGTAGCTTTCATTTCACAATCGGGGGCTTTGTGTACATCAGTGCTCGACTGGGCTTATGAATCGCACATCGGGTTCTCCTATTTTGTTTCCATCGGAAACTCAATGGATGTGAATTTTGGCGATTTGATCGACTATTTCGGACAGGATCCCAATACCAAATCCATTGTATTGTATGTAGAATCATTGTCCGATGCCCGTACGTTTATGTCGGCAGCCCGCGCTTTCTCGCGCGAAAAACCGATTATCGTATACAAATCGGGGCGATTCCCCGAATCGGCAGCAGCAGCAGCCTCGCACACGGGGGCACTGGCTTCAGAAGATTCAATTTATGACGCCGTTTTCCGCAGGGCCGGGTTGGCGCGCGTATATGATTTTGGAAACATTTTCGACTTTA
>DATFJO010000353.1:0-2196 GCA_035269145.1 Tangfeifania sp.
TTCGGTATAAATTACTTTGGTGTTGGGTTGCATCGCATTTTTCACCTGTTCAAGATTGGTAATATCAACAAAAGTTACATCGATGTTGTAACGTGGTAACCAGTTTTTCAGAAATGCAAAAGTTCCGCCGTAAGTGGTAACACTGGTTACAATGTGGTCGCCCGATTTGCACAACTGCAGCAGCGCGCAGGTGATGGCAGCCATTCCCGAGGCCGTTATCCAGGCCGATTCGGTATTTTCCATTGCGGAGAGTGCCTCTGCGAGGTATTTGTTGCTGGGATTCCAGTGACGCGAATACAGGAAACATCCTTCCATGTGGCCCAGAAAAGTTTCTTCCATGGTTTCACCTTCGAGAAAAGTGTAGGTGGAGGAGTCGGTAATCGATGGATTCACACCTCCAAACTCGCCAAATTGTTTTAGTTCGTAGATTTTTTTTGCCGGATCAAATTTCATTTTTCAGCTTTTTTCGTTTGGGCTGAAATTAGAGGAATTCATAAAATTAAAATATGATATTGATCGGGATTTATGGGAGCCGGACTTTCCAAAGTCCGGGTTTTTGGAAAATGGACTTCTCAGCGTTTTATTTGACATTGGAAAGTCAAACTCCTGGGAATACTACTCCTGAACTGCTGTCGCGTATAGCTCCTGTAACCGAGGCGTAACAATTGATTTCACCCATTTGACGCAGCAATCCCAGAAATGCAAAAATGAGTGCCTCTTTGTAATCGACAATCATTTTTTCGGGAATAAATATTTCTGCCGGGCTGTGTTTTTTGATACGATCAATTAGAAATGTGTTAAATGCTCCGCCACCTGTAACCAGCATTTTACCACCTTCTGGAGTTGAATGTGCAATTTGAATTGCAATGTGTTCGTAAGCCGTTCTCAATTTATCCTGTACAGAAAGACCGGATTCTTTGATGACTGGAAAAAACTGGGTGTCCATCCACTCTTTTCCAAGCGATTTTGGGGGTTTTTGTTTGTAAAATGGAAGGTTATTTAGCTGGTTGAGTAATTGTTTATTCACATTTCCCTTTTTACTTAATTCACCATCTTTGTCAAATGGGAGTCCCTCCTGCAGTGCCAGGTAATTAAGAATAAAGTTGACGGGACAAATATCGAATGCCACTCTTTTTCCTTCTTTTTCGAATGAAATATTGGCAAAGCCACCCAGGTTCAAGCACGATTCGTATTGGCTGAAAAGCAACCTGTCGCCCACCGGAACCAAAGGGGCTCCTTGTCCGCCAAGTGCCACGTCGCCGGTGCGGAAATCGGCAATGGTTGTAATTCCGGTTTCAGCGGCAATGTCAGCTCCGCTTCCTGCCTGGAAAGTGAAATGATTTTCGGGCTGGTGAAACACGGTATGTCCGTGTGAGGCTATAATTTCCGGGATAAAACCGGTGTTTTTTATAAACCGGTTAATTTCTTTTCCCAAAAAACGACCGTAGTCAGTGTGAAGCTGAATCAGCTTTTCGCCACTCAGTTCAGTGGAACTGCGAAGCCGGTTTTCCCAATCTTCGCTGTAGGCAATAGTTTCGGCTTCAATTATCCGAAAATTCCATTTTTCGGGATTCTGCTGAAATTCAACTGCAACCAAATCGAGGCCGTCGAGCGAAGTTCCCGACATCATCCCAATGACTTTGTATTTATTTCCAGAATGAGGCTTCATAAATTTTTGCATTTCCTTTGTTGTCAGTAATTGTCAAATGTAGCTGAAGCCGCTTTTTCAACTCAAACCGGCTGTCGTCGAAATAATGGGTAATGAGGTTGCTCTTGGCATCGTATTCAAAAAGTGCCCACTTCCCATCGAGGATTCCTTCAATTTTATCAATTCCCGACAAATCATCCGAAATCCGAAACCGGATTCTCGATGACTCCGAAAGTTCGGAATTGTTTCTCAGGCTTAACGGAACCACTTTGGGCGGAACCGTGTCAACCGCCACGGCATAATTTCCAAAGCTTCTGATATTGCCGGTTACCCAGCCAATTTTGTACTCACCTCCGGCAGAATAAACTTTTCCGGAAGTAGTGTCCACCTTTACCAAAATTGCTTTTGATTTTAAATCTTCTGGAATATTTTCTGCTTCTATAGATAATTTTGAACTTGCATGAATCGGTGTGGATTCATTGTGCACTACATGAATGTCTGAATAAAACTTCTTTCCTCCTGTTTTTTTTGTGTAAGTAAACGGAATG
>DATFJO010000354.1:0-6040 GCA_035269145.1 Tangfeifania sp.
CTATCCATAAAAAACAACGTTTTTTACAATGTAGGGCAGGAAGAGGGGGTATTCCGGCTTTCCGGTTTTTTTACCGAACCCAACAAAAATGAGTGGGAAAATTATTTCAACGTGGCGCAAAACAGCATCGAAGACCCGGGAATAGACTGGCAAAACGGCAACTACGTTCCACCCGAAGAAATTGAAGGCAACCTGCATACGTATCCCGGTTCCTGGTTCCAGATTGTGGATTTTAAAGGCGCATTTGGCGAAAGTAACTGGATTGATGGCTGGACGTTGCTGGCGGAATAACTACCTCACATTTCGCAGCAACACCAGCGACCGGGCCTGCAATTCATACACATTCTGAATTTTAACAGGTTCCTGTGGTTCTTCCTCCCATTCGGTGTCCACCAGCACCTCCCACTCCGGGCTCAGTCCTTCGTAGGGCAGTGTAAATGGCATCGATTCCCAGTAGCTGTTTACCAAAATAAGCAGGATTTCCTGTTTCAAGTCGTTTCCGTATTCATCCACTTCATTCATCAGTTCGCCGTTGAGCATCATTCCCATCATGCGGATAAAGCTGGTGTCCCACTCTTCCTGGCTCATGTCAATGCCGTCGTTGTTTATCCAGCGAATGTCAAAAACGCCTTCACCCTGTATCTGCCGGTTTTTGAAATAGCGGCGCGGATGCAGAATCCGATGCTCGTTTCGAATGGCGATTATTTTCTTGGTGAATTCGAACAACTTTCGCTGGTCATCGTTCCAGTTCCAGTTCATCCAGGCAATTTCATTGTCCTGGCAGTAGGCGTTGTTGTTTCCGTGCTGCGTGCGTCCGTACTCATCGCCATGACTAATCATTGGCACGCCCTGGCTCAGTAGCAGCGTACTTAAAAAGTTACGTTTTCTTTTTTCACGCAGTTTTACAATTTCCGCATCGTCAGTTGGGCCCTCCATTCCGCTGTTCCAGCTAATGTTGTGGTCTTCACCATCATTGTTGTCTTCCTTGTTTCCTTCGTTGTGTTTTTCGTTGTAGCTCACCAAATCGTGCAGGGTAAATCCATCGTGGGCAGTTACAAAATTGATGCTCGATGAGGGGAGTTTTCCGTTGTCCTGGTACAAATCGCTGCTGCCACTCAGCCGGTAAGCCAGTTCGCTCACCTGGCTTTCGTCGCCCCGCCAGAATTTACGCACCGAGTCGCGGTATTTTCCGTTCCACTCGGCCCACAATACCGGGAAGTTTCCCACCTGGTAACCGCCTTCACCCAAATCCCAGGGCTCGGCTATCAGTTTGAGCTGCGAAATCACCGGGTCCTGGTGGATAGTATCGAGGAAAGTGGAAAGCCGGCCCACGTCATACAGTCCGCGTGCAAGCGCCGAGGCAAGGTCGAACCGGAATCCATCCACCTGCATCTCGGTTGCCCAGTAGCGCAGGCTGTCCATTACCAGTTGCAGCGTGCGGCTGCTGAGCATGTTCAGCGTGTTGCCGGTGCCGGTGTAATCGGTGTAATACAAAGGGTGCTCCTGTTCCAGCCGATAGTAATTGTGGTTGTCGATTCCGCGAAAAGCCAGCGCCGGACCAAGGTGGTTTCCTTCGGCAGTGTGATTGTAAACTACATCAAGTATCACCTCAATTCCCTCTTTATGGTAAGCTTTCACCATCTCCTTGAATTCCCGCACCTGCTCGCCGTGCTGACCGGTTGCTGCATATTCGGCATGGGGGGCAAAAAATCCGATGGAGTTGTATCCCCAATAATTGGAAAGCCCTTTGTCGAGCAGAAATTTGTTGTGCGTAAAGTGGTGAATCGGCATCAGTTCGATGGCTGTCACACCCAGCTCTTTAAAATAATTAATGATTTTCGGATGGGTCAATCCTTTATAAGTCCCGCGTTCGTGCTCCGGAATTTCGGGATGCAGCGCAGTAAACCCTTTTACATGCAGTTCATAAATAATTGAATTATGCATCTGGATGTCGGGCTTTTTTACGGCTTCCCAATCGAACCGGGTGTCGATTACCACTGACTTATTCATCTCCGGTGCACTGTCGGTGCTTTCCTTTCGCAGCTTGATTTTCTTGCCTTCCTCATTCAAAATGTAATCGAACATGCTTTGTTTTACACCGATTCTTCCGGTTATTGCTTTCGCATAAGGGTCGAGCAGTAGTTTTTGCGGATTAAACCGAAATCCCTTTTTGGGCTGATACCGTCCGTAAACCCTGTAACCGTATAGTTGGCCGGGTTTAATTCCGGGCAGATAGGCATGCCAGACATAGTCGGTCACTTCTTCAAAATCTATCTGGGTATATTCATGCGGATCGCTGTCATTGCGAAACAGGCATAATTTAACTCCGGTTGCATTCTCACTGAACAGCGCAAAATTCACGCCCTCGCCATCATAATTGGCGCCCAGCGGATAAGGTTTGCCTGGTAAAACTTTGCCTTCGTATTTTCTTATTTGAGTTGTTGGATTTTCCATCTTTTAGTATCTGTAATTTTGATTTTTTTTTCAGAATAATAGTTTTCCTGAGAATAACAGTGCCATTCCCTTTAATCAAACAATAGATCATCTTTATTGTTGAACAAATAGAACCAACAACTTGGCCTTCCTAAGGTTTTGATTGGCTGATGATTAAAGCTGCTGTTTTCTGTTTCAGTGAATTGCAGCAATTAACCTCCGGGTTTTTACGGCTGCTAAGCCGGTTTTGAAATGATGTTTAATAATCCAAAAAGCAAATAGATAAATGATTTATAAAACTGTATATCCGGTATTCACAGCAGACAATACTGTAAAATTTAATTTGTGGGCACCAAAAGCCAAAAGTATTCATTTGGTGACACAAAATCCGGAGAATAAAATTGCCCTGCAAAAACAGGATTCTGGTTACTGGACGGTGGAATTGGAAAATACATTGGCCGGGACCCGCTATAAATACCTGGTAGATGAAAAGGACTCTTTTCCTGATCCGGCCTCGCTATCGCAGCCCGATGGTGTGCATGAAGCCTCTGAAATAATTGACCTGAAAGATTTTGATTGGACCGATAAAAATTGGGAAAACATTCCTTTAAAGGAAATGATTCAATATGAATTGCATACCGGGACGTTTACGCCCGAAGGAACTTTTGCCGGCATTCGCTCAAAGCTCGATTATTTGAAAGAACTGGGTGTGAACACCATCGAACTTTTACCGGTTTCGCAATTCAGCGGAGAGCGAAACTGGGGCTACGACGGTGTGTATCCGTTTGCCGTGCAAAACTCTTATGGTGGCGCCAAAGAGTTGATGAAACTCGTTGACGAAAGTCACCGGAAAGGAATTGCCGTAATCATGGATGTGGTATACAACCACTTTGGACCCGAAGGCAACTATGTGGGGAATTTCGGCCACTATTTTTCGGGAAAATATTCCACACCCTGGGGCGATCCCATCAATTTTGACGGGCCTTATTCCGACGGCGTTCGAAACTACGTCATCCAGAATGCATTGATGTGGTGCCGTGATTTTCATATAGATGGACTGCGTTTGGATGCGGTTCATTCCATTTTCGATTTCAGCGCCACGCATATCATGCAGGAATTGGCAGAAAACTTGAATAAGTTGAGCAAACAAACCGGAAGGAGGCATTATTTGATTGCAGAATCACATTTGAACGACGTACGCTATATTTCGCCAATTTCAAAAGGCGGATACGGACTGGATGCGCAGTGGTCCGACGATTTTCATCATGCAGTGCACACCCTCACCACAGGAGAACGAAAAGGTTATTACATGGATTTTGGCGATCCGCACCAGCTTTCAAAATCGATAAAAGATGCATTTGTTTACGACGGTCAGTATTCCGAATTCCGAAAAAAAAGTTACGGGAATTCTACTGAAAACAACCCGGGCGAACAATTTGTGATTTTCAATCAGAACCACGATCAGGTGGGAAACCGGCTGCATGGCGACCGGTTGATTTCAATGACTGATTTTGAAACTGCCAAAGTAATTGCAGGTGCCATGTTTGTTTCACCCAACGTACCCATGCTTTTTATGGGTGAGGAGTACGGCGAACGTAACCCGTTTTACTATTTCGTCAGCCACCTGAGCCCCGAACTGAACCGGCTGGTGCGCGAAGGAAGAAAACGTGAATTCAAAGATTTTTATGACGATTCGGCCGATGTGCCAAATGCTGATGATCCGCATGCTTTCGAAAATTCAAAACTTTCATGGAATGTTGAAAATGATGCAGAAAAAACAGCAATGTTCCGGTTCTACCAGGAATTGATAAAACTACGGAAAGAACATCCGGTTCTGAAAGAAACCGATAAAGACAACTTGAAAATTTCGGAAGAAGGAAAGTTTTTTACCCTTGAAAGAGGACAGGGCGAAAACCGGGTAGTTGCGTTTCTGAATTTCGAAGACGAAAACAAAACCGGCAAAATTCCCGCAAAAATTGACGGAACTTTGACAAAAATTCTTGATTCCGCAGATTTCAGAAAGAGGGAGATTGCTGATTCAGAAAAAGTTGAGGTCTCAGCAAACAATGAAATTTCAGTACAGAAAAAATCAATTGTAATATTCTCAAAATAACAATATATGAACGGTCAACAACGAGTTTTTATAGAAAATATACAGCCGCAGGTAAATTGCGGCGATTTCCCGGTGAAACGGGTAATTGGCGACAAAATTACAGTTACGGCAGATATTTATTGCGACAGCCACGACGTGCTGAGCGCCGAAGTGTTGCATAAGTTTCAGGACGATAAAGTTTGGAAAGCCACTGAAATGGAGTTCGTTATCAACGATGAGTGGAAAGCTGAATTTCCGCTGAATTCCATTGGTTCATACTTTTATACGGTACGTGCGTGGGTCGACCATTTTAAATCGTGGCACCGCGACATCCTGAAAAAAATTGATGCGCAGGTGGATATTGTAGTCGATTTGCAAATTGGCGCCAATCTGATTCAGGAAACATTGGATGAACATACAAATATAGCCGAACAGGATGCCGCCTTTTTGCAGCAGGTAAAAGGGGATTTTAATTCCGATGAGCTTACTGAAAAGAAAATAAGTTCCATCCTGAATAAAAAACTTTACCGGACGATGGTAAATTATCCGGTAAAAAATCACATTACGAATATTGATAAGAGTTATGAAATAACAGTCGACCGGAAACGCGCCAATTTCAGCAGTTGGTACGAAATTTTTCCGCGGTCACTAAACCCGGATGGCACCAAACACGGAACGTTCAAAGATGTCATCAGTTTTCTCCCGTATGTTTCAGGCATGGGGTTCGATGTGTTGTATTTGCCTCCCATTCACCCGATTGGCGAAACCAAGCGGAAAGGTAAAAACAACAGCGTAACCGCCAAACCCGGCGAACCCGGTTCTCCATGGGCCATCGGAGGAAAAGAAGGCGGGCACAAATCGGTTCATCCCGAACTTGGAACGATTGATGATTTCCAGGAATTGATTATGAAAGCCCATGAACAGGAGGTTGAAATTGCAATGGACATTGCGTTTCAGTGCTCGCCCGACCATCCTTATGTAAAAGAACACCCGGAATGGTTCAGGCACCGGCCCGACGGTTCGTTGCAATATGCCGAGAATCCACCAAAAAAATACGAAGACATTTATCCCATCAATTTTGAGTCGGACGACTGGGAAAATTTGTGGAATGAACTAAAAAGCGTTTTTCTTTTCTGGATTGAAAAGGGAGTGAAAATTTTCAGGGTCGATAATCCGCATACCAAGTCGTTTAATTTCTGGGGATGGGCCATCCGCGAAATCAAAAAAGAACATCCCGATGTGATTTTCCTGGCCGAAGCATTTACCCGGCCTAAAGTAATGTACAACCTCGCCAAGCAGGGTTTCACACAGTCGTATACTTATTTTACCTGGCGGAATTCAAAATACGATTTGGAAACTTACCTGAACGAACTGGTGAATTCTGAAGCACGCGAAATTTTCCGTCCCAATTTCTGGCCCAACACGCCCGATATTTTGCCCGAATTTTTGCAGGTTGCCAACCGCGCCGGATACATTCAACGACTGGCACTGGCAGCAACGCTGAGTTCAAACTAC
>DATFJO010000355.1:0-2734 GCA_035269145.1 Tangfeifania sp.
TTCCTTCCCAAAATCCTTCCGGTTTTAATTCTCCGGCCACGTATCTTCCTACCTCTATAAACCTTTTGTGTATGTTGTAATGCCCTGTTTTCATGAAAGTGTTCCCAAAATTAACAATCCGTAAAAAGTGTATTCCAAATCTTTTACTTCATCTCCGTTGCCAGCCAAAAAAGCGCCTGAATCATAATTCTGCTGAACCAGTTCCAGCGCATCCGGAGCCACAACCTGCAATTCCGTTCCAACTTTTTTCAACACAAAAAGCGCCACAGCCGTCGATAGTAAATCGGCACTCTCCGCATCTTTAAATGCTTTAAATCCCATTCCTTCTTCATAATATTTAAAAAGCTGCCTTACATCTTCTTCAACATCTGCCCCAACAATGTGACGAGCCAACAGCAATGCCGCCCTAAAACTGCAGGGCACATCTTCAGAAACCCTATACTTTCGTAAAACAACTTTCAAAATGAAATAGATAAATTTCTGTTTTTTATAAATCGCATCGAAACTCAGCAAAAAAAGGAAAGCCCGGTAAGCCATATTCATCTTCCAACCCGAATAAATAAAAGTTTTGAGGAATGAAAACAGAGTTGGCTTGCTGAAATCATTTTCATTGAGCGCCAGCCGGATCAAAAGCAGCGCATGCTTATCTATTGCCTGATTATTTGCCACATACAACTCACCTGTATATTCTCTCAGATTATTTTGTAAATCTTTCAGATTGAGTGCCCTGGAGAGCCAGGCGCCAAACAGTGAATAATACAAATCAGGATTTCCGCCGCGGTTAACAAAAGCACCGGATGTGTGTTGCTGCGATTTTATAAACGTTTTTACCTCTTCACCGCTGTTTTCTTCAAGCAATAAAAAACCTTTTCTGACATCTTGGATAAAGTCCCCGTAAATTGGCCGATGTAGCTTTTTTGTGTTCACTTTTACGATTTAAAAACTTTTCCCATCAAACCAAACAAGCTTAACCTGAGTTTGAGATTTTCCAGCTTTTGGAGCTCGGCATGGCATTTTTCAATGTATTCAGCGAGGTATTTTTCTGCTTTGTTTTCAATGATAAACTGCTGAAAATAATTTTCGAGCACATCCATTTTTCCGGGCTTTAAAATTTCGGTAAACGAAGGTGATTCTCCATTCATATCGCGGTTTAAAAGTGCAAGCAGAAACGGAAAATCAAAGGCATGTTTCAGCTCATTGTCTTCCCTGAACTCGTTTAAATCGTCGCGGATTTGATAGGCAATTCCGAATAATTCAGAGAAACGCGCCAGATGATTTTTATCTTTTTCAGGAGCACCGCCTGCAATCGCTCCAATTAACAGGGCAACTTTTACTGCTTCGCCGGTTTTTTGCTCAAAAATTTTCAGCACCTCCCCCACCGATTTGTGCTTCATGTTTTGGGCAAGCAAAATATCGGCTCCCTGCCCTACTGAAAGTGTGATGTGCGAACCTGCAACTATTTTCAGACATTCAGCTTTAACATCTGCATTGCAGGTTAGATTTGCCAGCATTCCATATCCTTTCCCGATTAAATAATCGCCGGTATTTATGGCCAGCGGAATTCCGTCGCTCTTGTGCAGTGCAGGCTGGTTATACCGGAAATCTTCATCATCTTCAATATCGTCATGAATCAGCGAAGCTTTATGAAAACATTCGATAATTACTGCCAGCGCCGATTGAATTTCTTCTGAAATATTTTCGGCATAAGACTGATATGCCAAAATTGAAAGCAGCGGCCTCATTCGCTGTCCGCCCAGTGCCATGGTTCGCAATGCCAGTTTTTCAGTTTTACTTTCCTGCGCGAAAAACGCTTTCAGATGCTCTTCGCTAAAATATTCCTTCGCCTGATTTTTCAGCAAAGACACAGATAGCGGACGTATTTTTTTCGCCTCTGTAAATTGTTCCATTTCAGAAAACAGCCAGTCGTAATCGAGCGAAGTATTTTCACATCCATCATACAGCAACGGAATGCCGATTGCCGGCACTGCTGCATTGGTAACAGGTTCGAAAGAATTCTGAAGAACAGGCATGCAACTTACGCCAACCACTGCATCGATTGAACCTTCTTCCACCAGGCCAATTGCCACGGTTGTTCCTTCGGCTACCAGTGTGGAATACCCCAATTCTTCAGCTTTTTCAAGAATTTGATCCAACTGACAGTTTTTACAGCCGGCACAAATCAGGCCCAGCTCATCGAAAACACCCTGGCAATTATGGTTGTTCCTCAAACACTGGGGCAATAAAAGCAATCTCCGGTGAAAAGGTGTGGCTGCTACCACCTCGCGCCAAATTTCATTGCCCATTAAAACCATGGTGAAATCAAGGAACTCAACTTTTTCGCCCAGTTTTTCGAGCAGTTTTTTGGAAAGTCTTTCAAGCGTCCCCATGTCAGAAGGGGGCACGATTTTATTTTCGGCTACGAACAAAGCAACCTCTTTCCGCAACAATTCACGGATTTTTTTTTCCTGAGGAACCTTCAATATTCGTTTTGTTTCAACCATATTTATCCGTATGCTCCAAGCCCAAAAAAAGCGTGTTTTTTAGCAAACCGGTAAACCCAACCCTTTTCAGGGACGGGTGTGCCAGACCCATGACTGGGAACTTTTGGCATTGCCCTTAACCGTTCAGCTTCGTTTCCCCTGCCGGAAGTATCTTCTGCATCAAATTGTTCTGTAAATTCAACCAACCATTGCGGATCTTCCATTAAAATACACCCCGAAGTTTTTTCGGGGAT
>DATFJO010000356.1:0-6992 GCA_035269145.1 Tangfeifania sp.
CAATGAAACTTCGCGCGAACTGATTATTCAGGGAGTGGCAGGTTCGGGGAAAACATCTATCGCGCTGCACCGCATTGCTTTTCTGCTGTACCGGTTCAGGGAAGATATTTCGTCGCAAGACATTCTGATTCTTTCACCCAACAAAGTTTTTGCCGATTACATTTCCAACGTGCTGCCCGAGCTTGGCGAAGAGAAAATCCCCGAAATGGGCATGGAAGAACTGGCTGCCAAATTGCTCGATGGAAAATACCGTTTCCAGACTTTCTTTCAGCAGGTTTCCACATTGCTTGAACGAAGCAACCAGGCGTTTCGTGAGCGAATTCAGTTTAAATCCACTTTTCATTTTGTAAAAAAACTCAACGACTTCCTGGCACACATCGAAAACAACTATTTTACCCCTGAAACACTGATGGTAAAGCGTCATCCAGTTCCGGCCGGTTACATTGAAGAGCACTTTAAAAAATGGCACCGGGTGCCTCTGTTTTTGCGATTCAACAAAGTGGTGGAAGACATTGAACGCGACCTGCTGTTTTACAACAACTACGAAATTTCGGGGAAAGAGCGTAATGAATTGCGCAAATCAATAAAAAATATGTTTCGCATTACTAATCTGCGGGCGCTTTACAAAGATTTTTACGACTGGCTGGAGATGCCTGAAATGTTAAAACTGGCATCCCGCAGCGCTTATGAATACTCCGATGTATTCCCGCTAATCTACATGAAAATAAAACTGGAAGGTGCTAAATCTTATACCGGCGTAAAACATTTGCTGGTTGACGAAATGCAGGATTATGCACCCGTTCAGTACGCTGTTTTGGCACGTTTGTTTCCCTGTAAAAAAACCATTCTGGGCGATGCCAGCCAGTCGGTGAACATTTACAGTTCGTCCTCTACCGAAGAAATTACCAACGTATTTCCGGGCGCCGATGTGATGAAACTGAATAAAAGCTACCGTTCTACTTACGAAATTGCCCAATTTGCACAAACCATTATTCCGAATGCCGAAATGGAAGCCATGGAGCGTCACGGCCGGGAACCAGAATTGAATTGCTGTAAAAATAAAACAGATGAACTGCAGTTGATTAAAGGCAAAATTTCCGGTTTTGAGCAAACGGCGCACCATTCGCTGGGGATTATTTGCAAGACCCAGAAACAGGCTGCCCTGGTTTTCTCAGAACTGACCGGGGAATTTCCGGATTTGGTTTTACTTACCGATGAAAGTGCCGCATTTTCGGGCAGGGTGATTGTTTGTTCGGTACACATGTCGAAAGGACTGGAGTTTGATGAGGTGGTGGTTCCCGGTGCCGATATTGGAAACTACCACGAGCCAATTGATCGCAGCTTGCTGTACATTGCCTGCACCCGGGCGATGCACAGACTAACTATTTCATTTGTAAAAGAAAAATCTTCTTTCCTGGAAAGCAGCGCTGTTCACCCTCAAGACAATTAGTATTTATGGAAGTTTGTCCGTTGTGTCAGAATGATAGTTTTCAACCGGAGGTAAAAGGCCCGAAAGACCGCTGGTTACATTTTTGTAAAAACTGTAAACTGGTGTTTGAGCAAAAAGGCAACCGTCCGGCCCCGAATGAGGAGCGCGAGCGTTACCTCGAACACAACAACAGCATCCATCACAAAGGATATGTGGACTATTTAAACCAGGCAGTAAAACCTGCACTGGCATGGTTAAAGCCCGGCTTTTGCGGTCTCGATTATGGTTGCGGACCGGTGCCCACGCTTAACCGGCTTCTTGAAAAACACGGATTTACCTGCGATTTTTACGATCCCATTTTTTTTAACGAACCACCACTTGGGAACTTCGATTTTATATTTGCCACCGAAAGTTTCGAGCATTTTTTCAGACCGGCCGATGAATTGCAAAAATTAAGCGGCCTCCTTAAACCGGAAGGAATTCTGATAGTTATGACGCAGCTATGGAAAGACATTGCCAAATTTAAAAGATGGCGCTATGCAAGCGACCCAACCCACGTGGTTTTTTATCACGAAGATACTTTCCGTTTTATTGCGGCTCATTTTGGTTTTGAAATCATTGAAATAAAAAAAGAAAAGGTAATAATTCTGCAAAAAAAATGATTGCCTATTTCTGCAGACATCCGGCACATAAACGAATTTCAGGCCTGATTTTCAGTCGTTCGAAAGCAATGGGTTTGTGGCATTTTATGCACAGCCCGTAATCTTTGTCGTGAACAACCTGAGAAATTTTTTGAAGCTGGTCGAGCCGGGTCCTCAGGTTGCGCATGCTGGCTTCGGCAATGCTTTTGTTGTTGATGGCATCCATACGCGAAATGCGCCCGATGGCATCGTCGGGTGAAACCGGGCCGGTAAATTCACTTAATTCGCTAATCTTATGTGTGAGTTTTTCAATATCACGATGAATAATTTCGATGATTTGTTTGTGTTCTTCCTGTGTCATTTACCTGAATTATATGGTTTGTTTAAGTTTCGGATATCCAAAGATAATTTAAAAATTTACAATCGTTTGGAAATATCCGTCAGCCAAAAACATTGCTCCGCCGAAACGGTTACCCAGGGCTTTCCGCTTTTTAACCAGTAGCCCTCGGGATGCTGCCCGTTTAATACAGCCTGAATTACCGGGTGTGCCAGATTCAAAAACCGTTGGTCTTTGGTAACGGAATACAAAGCAGTGCACCCCGGCGCTACTTTGGCCGCCCAAATGGTTGAAAGGGCTTTTTCTCCCGCCATCTCCAGTAAGCCTGCATATTTCTCAGCAAGAGGCAGAACCGTTTTATCAAATGTTTCCATATAACGCGCCAGGAAATAGCAGGCTGCGCCCAGAAAATAGTAGCATTCTTCTTCGTTTCCCAGTTGAATGACGTATTCTTTGGGTTCGGCATTTTTGGGAATTGTTTTTATCAGCGAGCCGTCGGGAGCCATCCGCAACCAGAATTTATTGTTCTCAACTTTCTGGTCAGCCAGCTTTTCAAAAAAGGGCAGAATAGAATCAGCCAGTTGTTTATTTTTTAGCTCGCAAGCTGTCCAACCCAAAAAGGCAGTTGATACCGGATCTTCGGTAATTTCTTCCGGGCTTGCCGGGAAAGTGGCCAGTCCGCCGGTTATTTTATTATGATACCGCAGGATAAATCCGAGTTGTTTTTCAATCAGTTCGGTTTCGCCCAATTCAATGGCAGCAAGCGTCATCCAGAGTGTTGAATAGGTATGAAATTCTTTGTGAAAACCAGAGCGATTGGAAACATAATCGCCGTTTTCAGTCAGGCAATTTTTGTTTGTCCAATCCAGCAACTGCCGGGCTTCTTTCTTTTTGCCGCGGGCTACCAGCGCCAGCGGCCATTTGTAATATTTTACCGGATCGGTAATTTTGCGGTTTAACAGGTTTTCTTCAGCAATGTGGCGCAACATCCAGGCTTCGGTGCTTGCGGCCGCTATTTCAGCTTTGGTTTTTAGATGGTTTTCGTTCATTTCAAAAAAATATTTCAACTCCGGCAAAATAAGAAATTTTGATCAGCAGGAGTTGAAATAATTAATAAAGTTTGCTGGGTATGCATTCATGTTATTAATCCACTTTATTAAATACACATAAAAAAACGGATGTTTTGAGTGGCAATTTTTGAGGTTAAAAAAAAGAAACCAAAAAGATAAAATATCTTTCTGGTTTCCATTCTTCATACAAAACAGAGCAGCTACTTTGTAAACGTAAAATCCGTTGATCCCGCAGAATGACACGACAGGCACATGCCATTCATCAGGTTCGCACCACGCATTTTCATTCCTGATGATGCGTCGGTTGCTATGGAACCATTTGTATTGAGCATAAACCACTCCCAATCCCCGCCATCAGGACTGAAATCATTTCCACGTTTAACCATTGCAGTAAACTCATTCACCGACTGGTCCGGATTAGAAGAATGTTTCACAATAATTGTCCCCACCGGAAATTGACCATTAACGGGCTCCTGACCCTCTTTATAATAAATTTTCCGGGTAACTGTTTCATCGTTTCCGGCATGGGCTGCTCCCAAAGCCGGATCCGGTCCCTGATTTGTCTCTTCAAGTTCCCAGTTCATAAAATTGCTGAATGAATCATCATCCGCAATAAACTCTTGTTTCACATCTTCATCATCATTGCACGATTGCAGTGAAAACACAATTGCCAATGCCATTAGAACTTTAAAAAATACTGAACTTCTCATACGCGTATAATTTTATGGTTACCCACGATTAGTCGCAGTATTTTGTAGTTCCTGACAAAAAAAGATAAAAATATCTGTTTTTTTTGAAAAATTCTCATTCTACCTGTTCCGATGGGCATTTCATCCGTTCCGAAAGAACAATAAACACAGCAGTCGCCCGGATTTGGCCGTAAAACGGTTTTGCAGTTTTCGCATTCATAAAAAAACTGACACCCGTCTGTCGGCATTTTTTCGTTTTTTTGGTAGCTACAGTTGGGGCAGGTCAACGTTGAAAATAGCTTACCTTCCATCATTTAGTTGTTATAGATCTCTGAATCAGGATGAAAAGCAAACCAGGCAAAGGCAAAGTGGTTGCCATGTGGTACCGGGCGCAATTCTTTTCCTTCCAGTTCACCCGAGATGCATTTTCCGGTGATGCTCCAAACCGAGCCGGTTTCGTTGTCGATAAATCCTTTTTTTGTTTTTTTGAAGGTGAGTTTATTTCCCGCAACAAGTGGGTCAAAAACGGTTACTGATCCAACTTGTTTTGATTTTGAAATGTTGTTTTCATCCAGAACGGAAACCGTTTTTTGGGTGTGGAAAAACACCACTGGTTGTCCGCGAAATTCGTCGTTTACCACTTGCTGCTCGCTGATTTCCGACAATGGGTAAATTTTGAATTTCCCATCTACCTCAATATCGATTACCCGTTCCATGGCTGGCAGCCTCTCGTCCACTTTGCCTTGAAACAGACGGGGTTGTTCATTTTCGAGATTGTCGTAACTGGTGTAAGGATTGGTGCCGTATTTTCTGAAATGACCGGTTTCTGTGGATAAAACCAATCCGTCGGGATAGCTTTCAAAAAACTCGGCAAGGGAAATCACCATCGACGGGATGATTTCCAGTTGGGCGCCGGTGAGTTCGCCTACCAGCGCTTCTCCCAAAAACTGTTGCCACCAGCTTTCGGTCTGGCGATCCCACATTACCAGGTCGCTGTTGCGCAACATCCCTGACACACCAAAATCGAGCAGGTATTCTTTGCCCTCATATTCCAGGCGGCGGTCGAAAACCAGCGCAGCATTGCAAAGTGGGCAGTAGGTTGCTGAAAAAGGCACTCCGTTTATTTCATCGTTTACAATTTCGTGAAACATCAACACGCTGAGCGGATAGGCTTTTGCGTCGCCTTTTATTTCCACAGAAATTACCGGTTCGTGCTCAAAATAATTTTCTGTCGCTTTTTCTTTTTCCCAGAATTTCGGGGAATCGATGGGCGGAATGCCGTCGGGTTGCAGCAGAATGGTAAACTCATCTAATGGGACGCTGTGTTTTGATTTGTCTGTTTTCCAGTCCACATCAATGTTTTTTGGATTGACTTGGGCGTTCATAAAAAACGGGATGATAAGGAAAAGTAACAACGGATATAATTTCATTTCTATTATTTTTTAATTTTTGCTTTGCGTCTTCGCGTGAAGTTTTTCCCTCGCAAAGATGCGAAGGCGCAAATTTTATTTCACGCTAATTTCGCTGGTTCCTGCAGATTTTATTTTCTGCATTTATCTGCGTCATCTGTGGGAAGTTCTTCTTTCCCCGCAAAGATTATTTTAATTGAGTGTGTAAATTTATAATTATTTCGCGCTAATTTATGCTTGAGGAATTTATGATTGCCTGCCCCAGCAGAAGTTTTGAATTGAGCGAAGCATTGATGAATTGTTCGAGTGCTTCCCGGGCTTCTTGTTCCGGAGCGTATTGAAGAAATATTTTCAGCAGTTCTTCAAAATTTACCGGTTCCTGCGCCAGTTTTTCAATCACCTGCACATGCGGGTAGTGCATGTTGGTAAACAAAATCCGTCCGGTTTCGGGCTCGCGGTGCAGGCTTACAAAATAGTGGCCTTTGTCTTTTTTAGTTATGTCTTTGGCATTTTTCAGGTGTACCGGGTATTCGAGCGATAACACCTGGATTTCAGGGTTCAGTACCAAGCCGGCATCATTAATTCTTTTTTCTGTGAATGGATAAGGTTCAATATCTTCCATCATATACACTTCCACTTCTTTCCATTCAAAAAGCAGTAAATCAATTAAAAACGGGTACTTATCTGCCAGCTTGTAATTGGTCTCCAAAACATATTCATAAAGTTCTTTGGGCATTTGCCAAACCATTGGCGACTGGCATTTATGCGAGCTGAAAAATTCATGTGTCAACTCTTCCCACTCTTCCTGAGCGAGCAGGTTGTGCGTAAGCGGATAGGCTGACTCGAGGCTGCCTTTTACATTGTTAAAAATGAGCTGCCGGTAACGCCCTACATTTTTTTCTTTTACGCCGGGTATTGGCGTGTATTCTCCGGTCCGGCAATAATTGGCCAGACTACGTTGGTGTTTATGCGTTGTATTTTTCGGCTGCATGGCTGTGTATTTTTAAATTTTTCTTTTTGATGGAACGCAGTGTATCAATTTCTTTTTGCAATTCATCCATTTCGGGAATGTTGAAATCGCGCTCAAGCAACACCGGTACATCTTTGTTAAGCAACTTAAGCGTGTGCTCAAACAGTTGGTAAACCGGGTCGATGATGGGTTGGCCATGGGTATCGATAATCAGGTCGTCGGCTACTTGTTCGTGGCCGGCCATGTGGATATAAGCCACTTTATCTAACGGCAGTTTTTCAATAAATTTTTCTGCGTTGTAATTGTGGTTAAATCCGTTTACGTAAATGTTGTTTACATCGAGCAGTAAGTCGCAACCTGCTTCATCAATTACGGCATTGATAAATTCCAGCTCGGTCATTTCTGCCGCCACGGGTGTGTAATAGCTTACAATTTCGATGGCAATTT
>DATFJO010000357.1:0-5964 GCA_035269145.1 Tangfeifania sp.
GTAAAGTATTAAAAAAAGTTGAAGTGAAAAGTGAACTGTCTAAAATCATTGAGATATCGTCAATAAAAACCGGAATATATTTTATTAAAGTGGGAAATAGAAATATTAAAATTATTAAACAATAGGAGGTAACTGATTTGAAATGAAAATATTCTACACAATAAAATAAGTCGCATGGCTTCTCTTGTACACCAAAAAAACACTTCAGAAATTTTGGAGTATTTTTTTATGTAAAGGCATATCTTAATCATACAGATCGTCTATATTGGCTTTCGCCAGTTCCACAAAATAATCTCCGATTTTGGTTGTTACATCATCCAGGAATTTTTTGCCTTTTTCAGGAGTGGCTGCTTTTGGGTTTCCAATTCCGGTATCTTCCGAGACTTTGTTCCAGCGGCGCGGTGCCCAGGCGGTTTTGTCGTTCAGACCATCGAGTTTAAATTTTTTGGCTTTCCCTTCACCGGCTTCGTCGAGGGGCAGAATAAATTCAGGGAAGTAATACTGTATCACACTGGTTTCCATTTCTCCGGCGTGGTCGCCTTCATCTTCAAAATATTCCGATAAGTCGAGCATTTTAAACCACTCCACCAACGATATAAACATTTCAGGAAACTGTGGCTGCAGTTCACGGACGAGTGGTTTGAAATCGTTCCCACCGTGTCCGTTCATCAGCACAAATTTTTTAATCCCTTGTCCGTTCAGTGCTGTAAGAATATCTTCAAAAATTGCTTTTTGCGTGGAAGGTTTGGTGTGCAGGCAAAACGGCAGTTCAATCTGTCCCATGTTTTGCACACCCAGCGGAATAACAGGCAGCACCATTATTTTGGCACCTTTGTCCCATGCTTTTTCGGCAGCGTCGGCAGCAATTCGTGCTGTTTCGAGCGAGTCGGTTCCGTAAGGCATGTGGTAGTTATGGGGTTCGGTAGCTCCCCATGGCAGAACGGCCACTTCATAACTCTCGTTTTTTACCTGTTTCCAGTTGGTTTGTTCTAAAATGTAAGGTTTCATAATATCGATAATTAAAACTGAAGAAGCGTAATTCCAAATGTAAATGGTGTGAGTTTCGGTCCCAAATCGTTTTTAAATAAAGGAACCAAATCATAGGTGGCAAAAACATTTACCCACCGGTAACCTGCGCGTACCATCAGGCCGTATTTAAAGTCCTGAAGGGAATAATGACCCGGAACCTTGAGTTTTTCTTTTTTGTCGTCGGCACGGTATTTTATTTTGGTGTGGCTGCTCAGTCGCAATGCTCCAAAAAACCCTCCCGAAAAGTACACCCTGTTTTCGTAATGATTTACGGGAATCTGGAATTCAGCAAGCAAAGGAATCATTAATGAAACGATGGAAAGTTTCGATTTTTGGTTTTGATCGAAATAAAGAATTTCAGGCTCAATTCTTCCGTTTTCATCTTTTCGGATGGTTGTATTATTATCGAGCCGGTAACTTTGCAAATGCAGCCCGACTCCGGTAACCAGCCCAACGGTATTCCGGTTGCTTTGTAACCCGATGCTGTGCTGTAAAATATTTATGTAGGTGGAATTTGACCGCAACAGGTCATTTTCCATAAATTCTAAGTTGTAGCCCGTATAATCGGGATTTGCAAAGCCGTTAAATCCAAAATCGATACCTGCCCAGTGGCCTTCGAAATTGTCCTGCCAAAAGTTAAATCCCATTTTACGTATATCGATTTTCCGGAGTATCTTCCGCGGATTTTGTTCTACCGGCACAATGGTATCGGTAGTTTGCGACCATGCAGGAATGTTTATGCACAAAATAACAGTCGCTAATAATGTGGTCAAGACACTTGTTTTCAGTGTTTTCATGGTTCGTTTTCTGTTCATAAAATTCAATTTTAAATTGAATAATATTATAGCAAATGTAGCTTTTTTAGCGTAAATAATCAGCCAATACATTTTGAAATAATGATTTTTTTCAGTGGTTTCGTATTTTGAAACAATTGAATTATGAATTTGTTAAAAGAAGAAAGGTTTTGCTTTAAATACCTGAAATTCATTTTAAAAGGTTACCTTTGCGGCCTTAAAATTTTATTAGTTTTTAAATGACATTATTTAACGAAATGGGTCTCAACCCCGAAATTCAACTGGCAATTGAAGAAATTGGCTTTGAACGACCCACACCAATTCAGGAAAAAGTAGTTCCTTTTTTAATGGAAGGCAAGCAAGACCTGGTAGCCCTGGCACAAACCGGAACGGGCAAAACAGCCGCATTCGGGTTGCCAATTTTGCAACAAATTGACACAACCAAAAAAGCAACCCAGACTTTAATTTTGAGTCCCACAAGGGAATTGGCAATGCAAATTGCCAACGACCTCGAGAATTATGCCAGGCACCTCACAAAAATAAATATAGCCGTTGTTTACGGAGGTGCCGATATTAAAAAACAAATTAACCAATTGGAGCGCGGTGCACAGATTGTTGTCGGAACGCCGGGTCGCACCCTTGATTTAATAAAGCGTAAAAAGCTGAAAGTAAATGAAATTCAATGGCTCGTGCTCGATGAGGCCGATGAGATGCTTTCCATGGGTTTTAAAGACGATTTGGATGCGATACTCGAAACCTCACCTGCCGAAAAGCAAACTTTGCTTTTTTCGGCCACCATGCCAAAGGAAATTATTTCCATTTCCAAAAAGTATATGAACAATCCTTTTGAAATTTCGGTGGGCAAGAAAAACACCGGAGCGGAGAATGTGGAGCATCATTACTATTTAATTCATGCAAAAGACCGCTACATTGCCCTGAAGCGGATTGCCGACCTGACCCCAAATATTTATGGCATTATTTTTTGCCGCACCCGTGCCGAAACAAAAGATGTGGCAGATAAACTGATGCGCGACGGGTACAATGCCGATGCACTTCACGGAGACCTTTCGCAGGCGCAACGCGACCATGTGATGGCACGTTTCCGGAACAAACACCTGCAAATGCTGGTTGCTACCGATGTGGCGGCCCGCGGACTGGACGTGAACGATCTTACACACGTTATTAATTATAACCTCCCTGATGATCCGGAAATTTATATTCATCGGAGCGGTCGTACAGGAAGGGCCGGAAAACGCGGCATTTCGGTCACTTTAATTCACCTGCGCGAAAAAGGAAAACTCCGGCAGGTAGAGAAAAGCGTGAATAAAAAGTTTATCCAGCAGCAGGTGCCGTCAGGAAAAGAGATTTGCGAGAAACAACTGTTTAACCTGATTGACCGAATGGAACAGGTTGATGTGAATGAAACCGAAATTGAAGCCTTTATGCCGGTAATTTACAAAAAACTTTCCTGGCTCGATCGCGAAGATTTAATTAAGCGGTTCGTTTCGGTGGAGTTTAACCGTTTTCTGAAATATTACGAAAACGCGCCCGATATTAATGTGGATGAATCGCGTACCAGTCATGATGAATCACGTTATTCTGAACGAAGAGGAGGGCGTAGTGAACGTGGTGAGCGAAGTAACCGTGGCGGCCGGGGCAAAAAAAGCCGGGGCGATTACGATTTTGCACGATTCTTTTTCAACATGGGCAAGAAAAACGGCATTAACAAACGAAAGATTATCGACCTTGTAAATGAGCACCTGCCTAACAAAAGCGCAGAAATTGGCGACATTGAGGTGATGAAGAATTTTTCCTTTTTTGAAGTGGACAAACGCTACGAAAAAGAGATTATGAAATCGATGAAAAATGCAAAATATAAAGGCCAGCGCATAGGTATCGATATTGCCAAAGGGAAATAAAATTGATTGAAGCCGCCTGATAAGCGGCTTTTTTAATGCTAATAACTGAACAATCAGAAACCAGGAATCCTCAAACATTCACTTCCTTTTAAATTTTTTATTGTTTCTTTTAACTTTCATAATTCCTAAACTTTGTTTGTAATGAATGAAATGCAGGTTAATCCCAGCTTAGATGAAGTTTAACTTTTTTTTCAGGGATTAATGGCTGACGGTAAAATACTTAAAGGTGTTTTAATATGTTTTAACATTTTTCGGATTAAACCTGGCATTAATCCTTTAGTCATAGCAATCAGAAACAAGTTGAAAACAATTAAAATTAGAAAGTCATGAAAAATTTAAGAACAGTATTAACTATTGCAGCTTTGGTGTTTGTGTCTGGTGCAGTTATGGCGACAGGAAATTTAAAGGTGAACATTGTTCCCGGATCTGGTGATAAGGCAGTTGTTCACATTGAAAACGCAACTGACAGCAAGTACGAAGTTGAACTTCACAGTGTGAACGGAGAAATAGTGTATTATAACGAAACCAGGACTCCATCGAAAACCCATTCGCAGGCTTATGATTTCTCAATGATAAAGGATGGAGAATATGTTTTGGAAATTAAAGTTGATAACGAGAAAGAATTGAGCACCTTAAGCATTAAAAATGGGAAAGTGGAAGTATTGAATCAGCAGAAGGAAGTTGAACCGTTTTTTACTATGAAGGGAGACCAGCTTGAACTTTCATATCTTAATTTCGGGAGCGAAAATGTTAAGCTTTTGGTTTACGACAACAATTCGCGTAACGTACTCTATTCAAAAAACCTTGGAGATGATTTTGCAATTAACTACGGTCTCGATTTCTCTAAATTGAAAAATGGAAAATACGATGCGGTGCTGTTAAGTGCCAACAATTCTTATGAATACGAGGTGGCGATAAAATAGATAAACAATTAGAAATGTTCAGAAAGGCGGGTTCAGTTTGAGTCCGCTTTTTTATTGGTGAACAGCCACAGCAATTTTTGAGTCGGCTGTGCCGTAATACAAAAACCACTTATTCTGAAAATGAACGAGTCCTTCCACAAAACAGACTTCGTTTACTTCGCCCACTTTTTCGTAATCTTTATCGGGGTGAATAAAGTAACTCTCGGTGCGGTCGATCAATTTCCAGGGTGCGTTTTTATCGAACAGCGCCTGCCCGGCTGCGTATGTAAATTTTGGCAGTTCCGGATCGTTGAAATTGGCAGCATTGCTTCCGTTATAAATCAATAAAATACCTTCGTTCTTTAACAATGCATACGGACCGGGTTCCACCAGCCGGCTGTCGAAATAACCGGGGCGCGGATGCAGCACTTCAATCATTTCACCGTTTTCGGCATTTTCGGCTACTTCCCAGTGAATCAGGTCGTCGGAGCTAACCATAAACAGATCGGTATCGCCAAAATACATCCAGTATTTTCCGTTGATTTTTGTAGCTACCATCTTATTTCCCTGCTGTTTCACTACAATCGCTCCCGATTTCGACCAGGTGTCTTTGTATTTTTCAGCGCTTAAAACCGGGCCGTGCTTGGTCCAGTTTTGCAGATCTTCAGAAGTTGCAAGTAAAAGCCGGGCGGTTTTGCCGTCGTAGGCTGTGTAAGTCATAATGTATCTTCCGTCGTCGCTTTCCACAATACGCGGGTCCTCGGTACCGTCAAACAATTTTGAAGACGGTTCCTCTGAAAATTCGTAATCTGCATCTTTCCGGAAGTTCCATTCCAACGATTTCATTGAATCGTTATCCGGGTAAAAAACGGGTTCAGGTTGTTTCTCGAAATGCAGTCCGTCGCTGCTCACCGCCAGCCCGATTCGTGAGGTGCCGCTTACATCCTGTGCGCGATAAAAAAGCCACACTTTGCCGTCTTTAACAATGGCCGACGGATTCAGCACATTTCGCTCTTCCCAGCGGATGGATTGTTTGTTAATCGGGCACACAAAACTTAAATCAGGCGAAGGCTTCAGAATCGGATTCAGATTGTCAACTTTTTCAAATCCGGTGAATGCCTAGTTTTCATTTTTTCCAGTAGAATTTTCAGAAGAGTTGCGGCTGTTGCATCCGGCCAGAATAAAAAGGCTCAGAAAAAGGATTGACAACTGTTTCATGGTAGTTTGTTTGATTTTACAACAAAGGTAGGGATAATTGGATCTTAGTAACAATTTAATTTATTGTGGGATCGGCGATTTGAAATCGCCGCATTTAACGCG
>DATFJO010000358.1:0-2162 GCA_035269145.1 Tangfeifania sp.
TGTGTTTTTGCTGATAAATACCATTGCCGGAATGCATCTGCGACCGCCACTGCTGATTGCCATCGCCTCAAAAGAAGTAGGAATAATTCCGGGTACCCACTTAGACAGTCCGAACCCGTGGTTCGACAAACTGCGAAGGATCCATTGGAATGAAAATATGCAACGCTACATTTTTTCGACCTCCGACGGATTTTACAGCGCTGACGAGTCACTGAGCAAAAAACTGCAACCATTCCGGTACCAGCCGCCGGTTAGTGTTATGGGTCTCAATATTTTCAAACCACTCGGCGAAATGAAATACCTCGCCGGCTCTTTTAACGGCATGTTTATTTGGGATTTACATACAGGCGATGTCTATGATTTTTTTACAGGAAAACCTTACGCAGCGCCACAGGGAATGCAAAATCCCATTGGATTCAACATGACGGCCGGACTGGTTGAAGCCGGAGAAAATGCCTGGTGGTTCGATTACAACCGGGGAGCAATTCCGCTTTCAGGAAAACCGTTTCCTGAAATGCCCGAAGAAATTCGGATAGCCTCACCAATGTCGCTTTGGAATGTATCGCTGGAAATCCACACCGGCCGCATTTTTGAGCACCTGCTGGGGCCGTTCTATATTTTGTACGTTCCGCTGGCCGGAATTTGTTTGCTGATTATTTTGATTAGCGGGTTCATCGTTTGGTGGAAAGTGTACCGGAAAACTGAGCACAAAAATTAACCTTTTGGCGGAATTATTTTTTCAACTTACTGGCAATCAGACTTCGACTACTTCAGCCTGACTGTCACAGTGAGCGGAATCTCCCATCGGGATCGTTTTGCGGGAACTGTCTTTCAATAAATTAAGGATTAATTCCGCCAACAGGTTTTAGATAACAATTTAACATCTGAATCCACTAAATTGTAAAAATCAGTAATATGGAATTCTTATATATTATCCGTAATTTTGATAAAAATTTAATTTCGCCATTATGGATACTTTAAAAATAAAAGAGGAACTTCATAAATATATTGAAAATGGAGATGAGCGGTTTTTAAGATTGGTTCATGCCGTTGCAATCAATTATAACAGCAGTGAGGATCACGCTTTACCTGGCGCGCCAATGGAAATTGAAACTTACAGGCAAAAAATTCAAAATGCAAAAAAACGTGTAAAAAAAGGTTATTTCATTACTCAAGAAGATATTGAAAAAGAAATGGAGCAGTGGTAAAGCAAAAATATCCTGTCATTTGGGAAGATGAAGCTAAAGATTCTCTCAGGCGTATTTATCATTACATAAAAAATCGCGAATCTATTGAGCAGGCTAAAAAAGTAAGAAATGCCATCGTAGAACTTGCAGGCAGTCTTGGTTTTTTACCCCGTAAATTTGCAAAAGATCCATTTCTTGAAACTGAAGCAGGAGAATTCCGGTTTAAGGTAATCTGGAGTTACAAAATAGTGTATGAAGTAACCGATGAAGAGGTTATAATTCTCGATATTTTCCACACCAGCAGAAATCCTCAGACTATAAAAACAAATAAAAGATAGTAATTTCCTGTCTGCGTTTTTTTTTAACCAGCTTACTCGTTTTACATTTTATACGTTCCGCTGGCCGGAATTTGGTTGCTGGTTGTTCTGATCAGCGGAGTTGTAGTTTGGTGGAAGGTTTACCGGAAATAAAGATATGCCACAGATCCACAGATTTAATCCTAAAAGTCTGAAAATCTGTGAATCTGTGGCAATTGTTATTTATCTTTTACTCAGCACCGCTTTCTCATATTGCTGTATTTCCTGAATGTAACTTTCGCCTGCCGGCACATCATTCAACAGACAGTAGTAATCCCACACAGCACCAAACGGTTTCGATTTTAATTCTTCAAGCATGGCCAGCCGTTCAAAATAATTCCCGTTTTCTTCCAGTTCAACCAGCTTTTGAGTGGGCTCGAGCAAAGCAATTAGAAATGCTTTTTGTGCCGCCCGTGTTCCGGTTACATAAGCGCCAATCCGGTTGATGGACGCATCGAAAAAATCGAGCCCTACATTCACACGGCTAAAAAAATCGTTTCGTGCAATTTCAGCAGCAATCAGTTTTACATCGTCGTTTAATGTCACTACATGGTCCGAATCCCAGCGCACCGGCCGGGTAACATGAAGCAATACCTCATCGACAAACTGCAAACACGCC
>DATFJO010000359.1:0-4253 GCA_035269145.1 Tangfeifania sp.
AAAGGTCCGCAAAAATTGGATCGGCTAATGGTGAATACAATTAAGCTTTTTGCCGATGGTGCGCTTGGTTCACGCGGTGCGCTACTGATCGACGATCATTCTGGCGACCCGGGAAATAAAGGATTACAGATTGAATCGCAGGAATATTACGATAAAATTTGCCAACTGGCACTGGATAATAATTATGCAGTTGCCACACATTGTATCGGCGACGGCGCCAACCGGCTGATGCTCGATACGTATGCCAAATTCCTGGAAGGCAAAAACGACCGCCGCTGGAGGATTGAACATGCGCAGATTATTCACCCCGGGGATTTGAAAAAGTTTGCTGAATATTCTATCGTTCCTTCGGTGCAGGCTACCCATGCTACTTCCGACATGTACTGGGCCGATGAGCGACTTGGTGAAAAAAGGCTGGAAAACGGTTCTTATGCTTACCAGACTTTGCTGCAGCAAAACGGCTGGCTGCCCAACGGCACCGACTTTCCTGTGGAAAACATCGAGCCGCTTTACACTTTTTATGCTTCTGTTTTCCGGATGGATCATTCCGGCTGGCCCGAAGGTGGATTTCTGAAAAGCGAGGGACTGAACCGCGAGCAGGCGCTGCGCTCCATTACTTTTTGGCCGGCAAAAGCATCGTTCGAAGAAAACGAAAAAGGCAGCCTCGAACCCGGCAAGTTGGCCGATTTTGTCATACTCGATACTGATTTGATGACGGCCACACCACAGGAAGTTTTAAATGCTGCCATCGAAAGCACATGGGTTGCCGGAGAGAAAGTATTTCAGCAGTAATTAATTTGAGTCGTTAACAGACTGCCTTTTACTGATTCTTTTTCAAAAATTTGCAATTCTCGGTTTGAATTCCTTTTTTGCTGAAACGGAAAGCCGGAATTTGATTTTTTCTCTTAAACGGAGATTCTATCAGGTTTACCTTCTTTTTGCTTAAACAAAAATGACTGAACCCAACTTCTTAAGGAAGCAGAGATGAAAAAAGAAAAGGCAGATATTATCCTGATTAACGGTACTGTTTTCACAATAGACGACCAATTTTCAAAAACAGAAAGTTTTGCTGTAAAAGATGGCAAAATTTTAGAAACTGGCACCTCTGAAAAAATTCAGAAAAAGTATTCTGCTTCCGAAGTATTCGATGCCGAAGGAAAGTTTGTATATCCGGGATTTAATGATGCACACTGCCATTTTGATACGTTTGGAAAAGACCTGATTGAGTATGCTGATTTGAGCCACACAAACAGTCCCGAAGTAATTTATGATATCCTGGTAAAACATTACGAAAAATTTGGTGAGGATTGGGTGCTGGGACTTGCCTGGGATCAGAATGACTGGGAGGTACAGGAGTTTCCCGATAAATCAGGCCTCGATAAATTATTTCCCGATACGCCGGTTTACCTCATTCGCACAGACATTCACGCAGCCTGGTGCAATTCGAAAGCGCTTAAAATTGGCGGTGTGACTGCAGATACAAAAGTAAAGGGTGGAGAAATTGTTTTGAAAAATGGTGAACCAACCGGAATTCTGATTGATAATGCGGCAAAACTGGTTTCGAAACACATTCCGGATATCACCAAAAATCAGCGAAAAAAGGGTCTGGACGAGGCGCAGAAAAGATGCTTTGCTGTGGGATTAACCTCGGTAACCGACTGCGGACTCGATAAGAATGTGATTTTAACCATGAAGGAAATGCAACAGGAGATCCGCCTGAAAATACGCATCAATGCAATGATGAACCCTACTGTTGAAAATTACCGGGAATTTTTGAAGAAAGATGATCCCCTGAAAACCGACAGGCTAATTGTAAATACCATTAAAGTGTTTGCCGACGGAGCTTTGGGATCGCGCACTGCGCTGCTTATGAACGACTACCAGGATGACAGCGGAAATTATGGATTGCAACTGGCATCGAAAGATTTTTATGAAGAAACCTGCCAACTGGCGTACGACAATCATTTTATCATGTCGACTCATTGCATCGGCGATGGCGCTAACCGGTTTATACTCGATACGTATGGAAAATATTTGCAGGAGAAAAATGATCGTCGCTGGCGGATTGAACATGCACAAATTGTGGCTCCCGGTGATTTTGAAAAGTTTGGCCGGTATTCCATTGTTCCATCGGTGCAGGCTACCCATGCCACTTCTGAAATGGAGTGGGTTGACCAGGAGGTGAGTCAAAATCAAATGAGGGGAGCTTATGCCTATCAAACACTGCTGAAACAAAACGGCTGGCTGCCCAATGGAACGGATTTTCCGGTGGAAGCCATTGAGCCGCTGAACACATTTTACAGTGCTGTTTTTCGCATCAATCATGCCGGCTGGCCCAAAGGCGGCTGGCGGATGGAAGAAGCGCTCACCCGCGAACAGGCGCTGCGCTCCATCACGCTCTGGCCGGCAAAAGCATCGTTCGAAGAAAATGAAAAAGGCAGTATAGAGCCTGGCAAATACGCCGACTTTGTCATCCTCGGCACTGATTTGATGACAGCCACTCCGCAACAGGTTTTGGATGCAAAAATTGAGGGTACGTGGATTGCGGGGGAAAGGGTTTATTAGGAAAGTTGTTTGAGTAACCCAATTCCTTTCTTTTCATATAAAAATGAACCAAAGATTCTTCGGCCAGAAAAATATTCATAGATTAGTAACTCGTTAGTAACGATAAAAAAGTATAGAATCATGAAAAGAATTTTTCCGGTTTTGGTGGCTGTGGCTTTTTTTCTAATGCCCGCCCTGAAAAATGAATTAACGCTGAATGCACAGGTTCAAACAACTGTAAAAGGAGTTGTTTATCACGATAAAAATCAAAATGCCGTTTATGATTCCGGCGAGGATGAACCGCTCGAAGGAGTTGCCGTTTCCAATGGGCGCGAAGTAGTGGAAACCGACCGAAAAGGCGTATATGAACTTCCACTGCGGAACCATGCGGCTTTTTTTGTAATTAAGCCCCGTAACTGGGCAGTTCCGGTGGATGAGGATAATATTCCGCGCTTTTACAAAATGTTCAGTGCAACGGGTGTTTCAGGCACCAAATTCGAAGGACTTGCAGCCACAGGATTATTGCCTGAATCGGTTGATTTTCCGCTGTATCCGACTGATGAATCCGACAAAGTGGATGTGCTGGTTTTTGGTGACACCCAGCCCCGCGACGATAAGGAAATTCAATACATGTCAGAAGATGTAATACCGGAGCTGATTGGCACCGATGCTGATTTTGGAGTTACGCTCGGCGATGTGGTTTTCGACGATTTGAGCATCTACGACCACCTGACCGGCAGTCTTTCAAACACAGGAATTCCGATGTGGTACGTTGCCGGTAATCACGATTTCGATTTTACAGGAAATAACAGCACCGAGGCCCGTGGAACCTGGTTCAATACGTTCGGGCCTTCCTACTATTCTTTTACTTATGGCCCGGCGCATTTTGTTGTGCTCGACAATGTCCGCTGGATTGTGGAAGAAAATGACCGCTATTATCGCACCGGGCTTGGTAAAACTCAAATGGAATTTTTAAAGAATGAAATGGAACGCCTGGATGAAAACCAACTGCTTGTTTTGTTGGCTCATATTCCTTTCGAAGGGTCAACCGACTGGTATAATGAGACTGAGAAGCAGGAATTTTTTAAATTGATTGCCAGCCATTCCAACAGTGTTTCGCTGGTGGCGCACACGCACAGGCATTACCATCATTTTATAAACAAGGAGCAAGGTTTTCCCGGAAATGAACCGCACCACATGATAAGCATGGGAACGGTTTGCGGTGCGTGGTGGACAGGCGCGCCCAATGAATACGGAATTCCGCACACGATGATGTCGGACGGAACACCAAACGGCTATGCTTTCTTGCACATCAATGGCAACGACTGGAAGCTGAGATGGAAAACTGCCGGGGTTCCGGAAAGTGAACAGATGCACATTGCTGCACCCGATGCTGTTTCTGACGAAGATGGAGCTTTTAAAGTGATTGCCAATATTTACAACGCTTTGCCCGATGCCGATGTGAAAATGAGAATCGGTGCTGAGGGTGAATGGATTGACATGAAAAGAACTCCACAAAAAGACCCGGTCCGGCTGACCGAAAAAGAAAGAGAGAATCAACTGGGCGAAGTACCGTGGCGAAAAATGGGCGGCGATGCTGTGTCAACCCACATTTGGGAAGCCGAAGTAAATCCGGAACTCGAGCCGGGAGTATACCCTGTGGTTATAAAAGCCAAAGATGACTGGTATGAGTATGAAGGGAAAAAACT
>DATFJO010000360.1:0-3479 GCA_035269145.1 Tangfeifania sp.
TTCCCGGAGTTCGTCCCTTACTTTTTCGTTGATTTTTTCTTTTTTCAGGTAGTTAAACGCCCGGTTTTTAACCGAGGTAAAAAAATAACTTTTCAGGGTTTCCGATTTTTTGATTTCTCTGCGGCCTGCCCACAATTTCACAAAAAAATCCTGGACAATTTCTTCGGCTTCATCCGCATCAAGAACAATCTGACTGGCAAAAGTTACCAACCCGGGATAATAGAAACGGAACAGCAATTCAAAGGCCGTCTGGTCGCCGTTAATGAGTCGCTGTATCAGGGTTTTTTCCTTTATCCCGTTGATGACAGTCATGCTGTAAATGTAGAAATTCTTTTTTGTAAAATAAAAAAAGCATATATTTGATAAAAGAAACAATCATTTCGGAAACAGCCATTTCGGAAATGATTGTTTTTAAAAATAATGCACCATGAAATTTTTTAATCGGGAAAAGGAAATTTCCCTTTTGCAGAAAATACAAAAACAGTCGCTGGAAAATGCAAAGTTTACTGTAATCACAGGGCGGAGACGTATTGGAAAAACACAATTACTTTTACAGGCCACAAAAGGTCAGCCGACTTTGTATTTTTTTGTAGCCCGGAAATCAGAAGCTTTTTTGTGCAAAGACTTTATTCAGGAAGTTAAAGAAAAATTGAAAATACCGGTTTTGGGCGAAGCGAGTAGTTTTGGCAAGCTTTTTCAATTTCTCATGGAATATTCAAAACACATCCCTTTTACTCTTATCATTGATGAATTCCAGGAATTTTATCATGTTGCCCCCTCTGTTTACAGTGAGATGCAGCATCACTGGGATATAAATAAAAATGAAAGCAAGATGAATCTGATTGTTTGCGGTTCAGTTTTCTCCCTGATGCATAAAATATTTCAAAATTCGAAAGAACCACTGTTCGGTCGAACAACGCAAGCAATCAAAATCAGGCCTTTTGAGACAACTGTTTTAAAGGAAATCCTAAATGAACACAATTCTTTATGGAAACCGGATGATTTACTGGCACTCTATTCATTTACCGGAGGAGTGGCAAAATACATTCAATTGTTTATGGATGGCGGGGCGCACACAAAAAACAGGATGATCGGTTTTATATCGGAAGAAGATTCACCTTTTCTTCAGGAAGGAAAAAATATGCTTATTGAAGAATTTGGGAAAGAATATGCCACCTATTTTTCCATATTATCGGCCATTGCCCGTGGAGAAAATACCAGAAGAAAGATGGAGGCAATAATTAACCGCGAAGTAAGCGGTTATTTAACTAAAATGGAAAAAGATTATAGTCTCATTACAAAATCATTGCCCATTTTTTCAAAAGTCTCATCCAAAAACATCCGTTATGTGATCAATGATAATTTTCTGAATTTCTGGTTTCGGTTTATATATAAATTCAGTCACATCATCGAAATTGGAAACTACGATGAATTGAAGAAAATAATCGAACGCGATTATGCCACTTTCAGCGGAAAAATGCTGGAGCGTTATTTCTACAAAAAACTCATGGAAGAAAAAAGATTTACCCGGATTGGCAGTTACTGGGACAGAAAAGGAGAAACAGAGATTGATTTGATAGCAGTTAATGAGCGAAAAAAATATGCTGAAATTATTGAAGTAAAGCGCAATTCATCACAATTCAACATGGAAAAACTACGCGAAAAAAGTTACGGTTTTATGCGGGCAACAGGAGAACTGAGTGACTATAAAATAGACTACCGGGAATTATCATTGAATGATATGTAATGTGTTCATCTATGAGCCACATTCCCTGTCCTTTAAGAAAGCAAAAAAAAACCGGACGAAACGATACCAACTTCACTGCACAATTAGACAACGACAACCTCTTTCTAATACCTCGCCACCAGCGGCATTTTTCTTCCAAAACCAAAAGCCTTGGAACTCACGCGCAAAATTGGAGCTGCCTGGAAGCGTTTGTATTCGTTCATGTTCACCATTCTTATTACCCTGTTTACGACATCTTCCTCAAATCCCATTTCCACAATTTCCTGGGGCGATTTATTCTGTTCTATAAAAGCAAACAGCATTTTATCGAGGTCTTCATATTCCGGGAGGGAGTCGGTATCCTTTTGATCGGGTCGCAATTCTGCTGAAGGTGGTTTTACAATCGTATTTTCAGGAATGATTTCACGTTCGCGATTCATAAAACGGGCCATTTTAAACACATCGGTTTTATATACATCGCCCAGTACCGCCAGTCCGCCGTTCATATCGCCGTACAATGTTCCATAGCCAACGGCGCATTCGCTTTTGTTGGTGGTATTTAAAAGAATGTGGCCGAATTTGTTGGAGATGGCCATTACAAAAATTCCGCGGGCACGGGCCTGGATATTTTCCTCGGTGACACCCGATTCAGTTCCTTCAAAAAGTGGTGCCAGTTCTTGTTCAAATTCATCTACGGCATCCTGTATTTTTACAATGTCATACTGAATGCCTAAATTTTCTGCCAGTTGTTTGGCATCGTCCACACTGTGGCCCGACGAATATTTTGAGGGCATCAGCAGCACCCGTACATTCTCGGCACCGAGTGCCCTGACTGCCAAAACAGCGGTTACTGCGGAATCGATTCCGCCCGACAAACCAAGGGTAGCCTGCTTAAATCCTGTTTTTCCGAAATAGTCTCGAATTCCGAGAACCAGTGCATCGTGAATTTTTTCGATAGTTTCGGTTTCCTGCTGAAGCGATTTTTCTCCCGGGTTTTGCGTGTCCACCACTAGGAAATCTTCTTCAAAATACTTCAGCTCTTTAACAATCTCACCTTGCTCATCGATATAAACCGAGCCTCCGTCAAAAATCAATTCGGTTTGCGCACCGGTCTGGTTCACATAAAAAATAGGTAGCCGGTATTTTTTTGCTTTCGAAATTAAAATATCCTTCCGCCAGCTTTCCTGGTTGTACGAAAACGGGGAGGCGGAGATATTCACCACAAAATCGGGATTCAGCTTCGCCAGTTCTTCCATAGGCGAATCCTGGTAAAGTTTGTCTTTCCCGAATTCGTTGGCGGTGGGTTGTTCGTCCCACAAATCTTCGCAAATTGTGATGGCAATTTTTTCACCTTTATATTCCACTACGTCAAATTCGCGGTTGGGCTCAAAATGGCGGTATTCATCAAAAATATCGTAGGTGGGCAGCAAAGTTTTGTGATGTGCGGACTGAATTTTCCCATCGGTTAGGAACAGCGCCGAGTTAAAAAGCCGTTTACCGCGCTCATTTTCATTGATTCGGGGTGCACCAACAATGGCCGCAATCCCTGTGCATTCTTTGGCGATCCTTTCAACAGCTTTTTCAGCCTTCTGTATAAACTCTTTCTTTTCGAGCAAATCGTGCGGATAATAGCCCGTAACCGACAACTCTGAAAATACTACCAAATCAGCGCCTTCTGACTTTGCTTTCCGAATATGAGCAATCATCTTTTCTGCGTTTCCTTCAAAATCGCCGATAATGTAATTTAACTGTA
>DATFJO010000361.1:0-2702 GCA_035269145.1 Tangfeifania sp.
TTACACTTTTTTAATAGATGATTTTCTATGCTGCTGATTAGGTGTGATTTAAATAAAAGGCATTGGATTTGAATATTTTACCGGAATAAGAATCATATACTTCTATGCGACTGAAAACTATTTTGAGAAATTTTTACCGGCACAAACTGAATTCTTCAATTATCATTGTTAGCCTGGCAATTGGAATTGCTTGCATGAACCTTATTACAATTTTTGTTACACGGGAATTCAATGCCGAAAGTTTTCAGCAAAATAAAAGCCGGATTTATGCCTTGCAGGCTGACGATCCCTACCGTGAAGGTCAAAAAATGTATTTTATCCGCGAAGGGGCTGCCGAATACATGAAAGATAATTTTGCAGAGATAGAAGATTTTTGCCGGATACGAAATGTTTCTCCCCGAAAAGTTACGGCAGGTAATCAGGATTACTTTGACGGGAAGAGAGCGATTGGCACTTCTCCCAATTTTTTCACCTTTTTTTCTTATGAACTTATCTATGGAAATCCTCAAAAAGTGCTCGGGACCGAACTGGATGTCGTGATTTCTGATGAACTAGCACAGAAATATTTTGGTAAAACAGACGTAATCGGCGAACGACTTTCTTTTCACCATCGGGATGGAAAGGACGAGATGATTGTTTCCGGCGTATTTAAAAAACCGGATGAAAGTACGCAGTTGAATTTCGAGATGGTACGTTCAATCGGGAACGAAGATGCCCGTGCCTATTTGCTGTTGGCAGAAAATGCCAACATTCAGGAGATGGAACAAAAATTTGCTCAAAATCGGGAAACAATACCGATTGTTCATGATGGAACACCTGGAACACATTACCTGAAGAGTTTGAAAGCAACCTATTTCGACACCAACCGGCGGCAAACTATTGAAAATTTTCGCAATAAATCGGATTTGTACATCGCGCTGGTAATTGGACTGATGATTCTGGGTGTAGCGGTTTTTAACTATTTGGGACTCATTAATAACCGGCTGATAGAAAAAACCGGCGAGCATTCCATTCGACGTGTAAACGGTGGTTCCAAAACTAATTTGGTTTCAGAATTTCTGACTGAAACATTGTTGCTGGTTGCTGTTGCATTTGTATTGAGCAACATTCTGCTCATTTGGATTACTCCATTCTTTAACAAACTGGCATCTGCAAATATTACAACAGACTGGTTATTCAGCGTTGAAAATATTTTATTGCTGACAGGAATCCCGGCATTAATATTATTGGCAACCGCTATATTTTCGTTTTTGCGCATTGATAATAGCATTAGGGCAGAAACTTTAAAACCCGGCAGGTTTCATCCAAAAACCAAAATGCAGGTTCCGGCTTTAAATATCTCGCAGTTGGCGGTGTCTGTGGCATTAATAATTGGTTCGATAATAATTGTCAAGCAGATAAATTACATCACAAATAAAGATATTGGAATCTCAAGGGATGTTATTGAGGTAAAAATTCCCGGTAAGCATAAAAATCAGGCAGCATTATTTAAAAGCGAGTTGGAAAAGCAGTCGTCGGTTGAAATGGTTTCAATGGCGAATGCATCACCGGTGCTTGAGCATTTTATGTTATTGTTGCACTACAATGAGAACGGGGAGGAGAAGGAATATACTCCGGCTGTGTTTGTAGGCGATGAAAATTTCAGCAGGGTTTTGGGAGTAGAGATTATTGAAGGAGATAATTTTTCGGAACATGCCGAATCAAACCAGGACAAGTGTATAATCAATCAGTCGCTTGCCCGTTTATTTCCCGATCAGGATTTAATTGGCAAAATTCTTCCCGGAACAGAAAATACAGTGGTGATAGGTATTTCCGAGGATTTTCATTACAGTAGTTTAAAGAAAAATGTTGGACCCGGCTACATTACATACGGAACCAATGGATTTTACCTAATGGTAAAACCTGTATCCAACCAGACTGCCCAGGTAAGGGCTGATATTTCGGGAATATGGGATAAACTGATTACGGATTATCCGGTAAATATGGAGTCAGTTGGCGACCGTTACAAATGGATGCACCGCGAAAACACGAATTATGCAAAATTGATTGGTGCATGTTGTGCCATCAGCGTGTTCCTTTCGATGATAGGTTTATTTGCAGTTTCGTTTCATGCCAGTCGCCGGCGGATAAAGGAAATTGGAATACGAAAAGTAAACGGCGCCAAAATCTCAGAGATTCTGGCCTTGCTGAATACTAATTTTGTGAAGTGGGTAATTGTGGCGTACGTAATTGGAACGCCCATCGCCTGGTTTGTGATGCACAAATGGCTCGAGAATTTCGCTTACAAAACCAATCTTAGCTGGTGGATTTTTGCATTAGCCGGGTTACTAACTTTGGGAATTGCGCTGCTGACTGTGAGCTGGCAGAGTTGGAGAGCGGCTACAAGGAATCCTGTTGACGCATTGAGGTATGAGTGAAGGAAGCCTCTCCCGACCTCTCCAAAGGAGAGGGGAAAGAACGCAGCTTGTTGCAGTGGAGCTGAAGTGTGAGGGTTTCACTCGGAGTGAAGCCCTCACTAAGAGAGCAATTGAAAGTGATGATTATAATTAGAAACCATAAATGAAATGTTCAAAAACTATCTAATAACAGCACTTCGTTTTTTAAAACGAAATAAGCTTTTTGCCGGGATTAACATTTTGGGTCTTTCTCTTGCTCTGGCAGTATCGTTTATTATTCTGCTGTTTGTTATCAATGAATTGAGC
>DATFJO010000362.1:0-3750 GCA_035269145.1 Tangfeifania sp.
ACGGACAACAAAAAAAGGTATCCATTACAGGAGCAATTACCTCAGTCGATTCCGATGAACTGCTAAAATCTCCCACTGCAAGTGTGGCAAATTCATTGGCCGGTAAGGTCACAGGGTTATCCTCCATCCAGTTTTCCGGACAACCCGGAGCAGATGATCCTACGATTTATGTCCGCGGTGTAGCTTCTCTTTCTGAAGGGCGATCGCAGCCTTTAATGATAGTAGATGGAGTGGAACGTTCATTCATGCAACTTGATGCGAATGAAATAGAAAGCATAACGGTTTTAAAAGATGCTTCGGCAACAGCGGTTTACGGAGTCAGGGGGGCAAACGGTGTTATCATTGTTACCACAAAACGGGGTGAAATTGGCAAAGCCAAAATTTCAGCAAGTTTCTCAACCGGTATGCAGCAACCTACACGTTTACTCGATTTTGCCGACAGCTATACCTATGGAATGAGGTACAACGAAGCCCAAATGAATGACGATCCTTCACTGACGGAGAACGATTTGATGTTTTCGCCGCAGGCACTGAATGCTTTTCAAACCGGCTCCGATCCTATTATTTATCCGAATACCGATTGGGTGGATTATATTTTGAAGCCTACAGCCATGCAATATAAAGGAAATGTAAATATATCAGGGGGAACTAAGAAAGTGAAATATTTTGTGTCGGTTGGTGTTTTAAGCCAGGATGGTTTGTTTAAAACCTTCGACTCACAATATGATTACAATTTTAGCTATAACCGTTATAATTACAGAACCAATCTCGATGTGGATGTTACTGAAACCACAAAAGTTAGCCTTACTGCCGGTGGAAGAGTTGGAGTAACAAACGAGCCCAATGCAAAAGACGGTATGGGTCAGCTTTTTCGTTTGATTTACTGGTCGGTGCCTTATTCAGGTCCGGGGATTGTTGATGATAAATACCTCATGAGCAATAACGATTACATTCCAATGCAGAAAAAAGACGGTCTGGACCCCTTTTACGGAAGAGGATTTACAAACCGGCTAAACAATACTTTAAACTTTGACATTGATGTAGTGCAGGATTTGAAGTTTATAACCCAGGGGCTGCGTTTCAGAACTAAAATAGCCTACAATACCAGTTACAGTCATTCAAAAGTTCGTAATTCTTCAGTTGCATCATATCTTCCCTACTATCGGAAAGATGTAGATGAAGATGCAGCTGCGGACGACATGACAATTGTTTACCGTAAATCGGGTTCAGAAGGAAACCTCGGCTATTATGAAAATTACGGCAAAGGAAGAAACTGGTATATGGAAGCCGGTTTTAATTACAACCAGACATTTGGGAGTCATAATGTAGGAGGTTTGGTCCTGTATAATCAAAACAAAGTATATTATCCTTCCCAGTTTCGTGAAATACCTACTGGTCTTGTTGGCCTTGTAGGAAGGGTAACTTACGATTATAAAACCAAATATTTGCTGGATGTAAATATTGGGTACAATGGTTCTGAAAACTTTATCCGTGAGCGCAGGTTCGGATTCTTTCCCGCTTTTTCTGCCGGATGGATAGTTAGTGAAGAAGCATTTTTTGCAGGTGTTCCCTTTGTAGACTATTTGAAGCTTCGTGCTTCCTATGGATTGGTTGGAAACGACAAAATAGGCGGAGACCGATTCCTGTATTTGCCCGATAGTTACAATGCTTCATCAGGCGGATATAACTTTGGAACTGATAACCCTACAGATCAGACCGCTGCAAGCGAAGGCCAGATTGGGAATCCCTTTGTAACATGGGAAACTGCCAGAAAACAGAATATAGGTGTTGATGTAAAATTCTTTGAGGGAAAACTTGGGGTGAATTTTGATTACTTCCTTGAAAACAGGGAAGATATACTTACTTATCGCGGAACTGTTCCGGGATATGTTGCCTACGACCTTCCGGCCGTAAATATCGGGGAAGTGGAGAATAAAGGATTTGAAGTTGAAACCAGATGGAACCATAAAGTGAATGGAGCTCTCCGCTACTGGGTTAACTTAAACGTGTCGCATGCAAAAAACACCATTATTTTTATGGATGAAGTTCCTCAAAATGAGGAGTATCTTTACAGAACGGGCCATGCGGTAAGCCAGCCATTTGGCTATATTTTCGACAAGTTTTTTAGTGAGTCGGATATAGGCGATGAATCGATACCAAATCATCAATACGATCTTCAACCCGGTGATATGGTTTATAAAGACCTGAATGATGACGGGGCAATTAACCAGGACGATCAACGACCAATTGGGCATCCGCAATATCCGGAATATACGTTTGGAGCAAATTTGGGATTTCAATGGAAAAACCTGGACTTGTCCATGTCGTGGGCAGGAGCTACTTTAACCTCCAGGATGCTTGGTGAAACTTACCGTGTTGCTTTCGGGGCTACACAAGATCGTTCTCTGCTGCAATACATGGCCGATGGCCGATGGACTCCTGAAACTGCTAATGAAGCAACCTACCCGAGAATGACCCTGATTGGCCAGAATAACAATACAAAAGATTCTGACTTCTGGCTGCGCGATGCTTCTTATCTGCGGCTTAAAAACATGGAGATCGGCTATAATTTTAGTGGAAGCTTCTTGAAAAGATTTGGCATATCAAATTTGAGGGCGTTCCTGAATGGATATAACCTGCTGACTTTCGATAGTCTCGATATTACGGATCCTGAATCACGAACAGGAAGTAATTCGGCATATCCTTTAACTAAAGTATATAACGTGGGATTCAAACTTGATTTTTAATCAGCAAGAGAAAGCATAATAAAAAACAGATAGAAATGAAATTCAAAAAATTTATATACATCATTAGCATAGCCGTGTTATTCATGGCTTCATGCGAAGAAGTGAAATTCGGCAATGAATTTCTTGAAAAAGAGCCCAGTGTCGATGTAACCAAAGATACCATTTTCAGTTCGCTCGAGCTGGCCGAAAGGTATTTATGGCAGGGATACCGGACACTTCCGTACGGATTGAATCTGAACTGGTCAGCTAAAGGCAATAAAATCGGAATGGATATTCTGGAATCAATGACTGATTTAAACCACAGTTTCCTGGGATGGGGTGGTGTAAACCAACGTTATTATTCCGGTCAGTACAGCGCTGCTATTGAGAATAGCGCCAGTAACACGAAATATCATTATACCATGGAGCAAAGTTGGGATGGTATTCGTATCGGCTGGAATTTTATTGAAAGTTCGGATCTTATTCCGGATGTTTCTCCCGATTATCTGGAGCGATTAAAAGCTGAGGCGAAAGTAATTATTGCTATTCATTACACCGATATGTACCGGCATTTTGGCGGGCTTCCCTGGGTAAATCATGCTTACATTCCTACAGAAGATACTGATCTTCCGCGATCGACATCAAAGGCAACACTCGATTCTATTGTTGCATTGCTCGATGAGGCTATTCCCCATTTGCCGTGGATGATCGAAGACCTTTCGAATTGGGATGGACGTATGACACAGGCTGCCGCAATGGGATTAAAAGCACGAGTTCTTTTGTTTGGTGCAAGTCCCCTTTTTAACGACAGTGAACCTTATCTCGATGGTGAGGCATCTTCTCAGAATATGACATGGCACGGCGGTTACGATGCACAGTTATGGAACAGGGCCGCCCAGGCTGCAAAAGAACTAATCGATAAAGTTGAGGCACAAGGTGGTTATGGTTTGGTAAATACCGGAAATCCGAGACAGGATTTTCAAAATGCATATTATCAGCGTGGAACAGGTGAAACCCTAATCAG
>DATFJO010000363.1:0-3895 GCA_035269145.1 Tangfeifania sp.
TCTCAATTAGCCAGTTTGTATATTTCACTCCAGATCGATAGGCATCTTTCAGAAATTCCTCATCGTTGCTCACCCGGCAAATTTCCCAGTTTATCCAGGAGTAAAATGGCGCGGAGGTGGTTGACATATCACGTTCGAGCACTTTGCTGTAATGCGGATAATCCTGCATTCCGCGCGGGCCATGACGATAGGCAATCAACCCGTCTTCGCGCTGCTGTTCCATATACACCCGTTGCGATTCCTGTGCCGATTGCGGATCGAGGTGGGCATAGGCCAGCATAGTTAGCGATTCGTGCAGCACCTGGTGACCGTGACCCCAGCCCCACAACGGATTGCGCGAAAACACATAGTAATTGTAGCTCGTTTCGTCTGCGGGCGGCAACATACAGCCCCTGGCCAGGTTGAGCGCACTGAGGTAAACCATTTTTTCGGCTTTGGTTTTAAAACCGATTTTCGGAATGTTGGCAAACAATTTTTCGTTGGCTTTCAGGTGTTGCTGAAGCGAGAGATTTTCGGCCTCTTTTATTTTCTGCTTAAAATTTTTCGGATTTTCATTTTCAGGTTGAATGCCGCGGATGTAGCGTAAATTGTGCGAACTGCCCGGTTCAAGTTCAAACTGTGTCTGCAGGGTGATGAAATCAACCAGCCCGTTTTCCGCCCGGTTCAGTTTGTCTTTGTATTTATCTTCGGCATAATGGTCGGTTTTGATGGTGAGGTAAAAATCTTCCATATTTCCGCTGTAGGCTCCGTACAAATCAGCACCTCCTGCCACCGTAAATATTTCACGGTAGCGGGAAGGATAGTCGCCGCGCCCGCTCAAACTGCTAATCAGCCGGTAGAGCGATTCGTTACGGGTAGTAACATACCCGGGAATGGACTTGTCGTATTCCTGCACTTCCAGGGAATCGTTTCCCAGCTCGTAAACCGGGTAATAAACAAAATTCAGTTTGCGGTTGCCGGTGTTGGTGACGTGTAAATCGACCAGCGAAACTTCCGAACTGTAAACCATGAATGTTTCCTGCACTTTCACCCCTTTAAAAGGCATGTATTCAACTACAGCCATATCGGGGAAAGAGTATTTCACTATCGGCGGCTGAAAAAATTCACGGGTTTCCATAATGGCAATGTCATTCACCACCCAGATTCCAAAATGGCGCCCCGACTGATCGCTTTCGTAATAAATGGGCTCAGCCCCCTCATAATAAACCATTTTGTAAGCTTTGTCGCCATAGAGTTTCGAGCGTTCGATGGCCGCTGCATAAGTAGTGTAAAGCGGATCGTCCTGCGCTGCATTCAGCAGGAAATATTCGTCGCCGGTGCAAAGGTTTTGAGCGGTTGATGCTGAAATTCCGGTTAGTATAAAAAACAGAAGTAAGGGCAATAATTTTTTCAACGTATTCATTTCTGGAATGGATTTTAAAAATCGGTTCAAAATTTAGCGGCAAAAGATACTGCTTTTTTACCCGACCTTGAAAACCCGGACTGCAGATTTTTATTTTTTTTAGGCCAACTCAAAATCAAATTAGCGTAGTGTCATGTCAATCATAATTAGTTCCGTGCTGTCATTTCGATTCTGAGGCACGAAGATGAGAAATCTTTATATTTTAGCAGATTTCTCCTAAAGGCCGAAATGACATTTCAATGTTGACACAACAGTAGTAGTTTTTTATCTTTTTGTAACATTGGATTGAAGTGAACATCCAGGTAACCACCACTTGCATTATCATCTGCAACAAACTGGGGTTTGCCTTTTATTAACTCCATTGAACTCTGATGAATGTGACCGGCAAATACTCCAAGAAGGTTTGGCGCTTCAAAAACTTCGCGATGAAACTGGAAGGTTGTATTTGTGTGCCCTTTTTTCGGCCACTGCGGACGTCTTTCCAGTTCAAAGTTTCTATCGTTTTCAGCTCCCCATTCCGGATGTCCGCATCCGAATCCCACTGATTTCCCTGGAGCGTATAATGGAATATGCATAATTAAAACCATTGGAACATCCTGTTCTACTTGACTTCTGAAAAAAATCAACTGTTCTTTTGAAATTTGGTACGTGGAATTGTCGATTGTAACAAACCGGATTCCATTTAAATCATGAGAAGCCATTAATGGATTTTTACCCTGATAAAAAGGTAAAAGCCGTTTTTCAATCCATTCGTCACGCAAATCTTCCATCGGCCCTTTCATCCCTTCATAATGCCAGTCGTGGTTCCCTGCAACATAGATGTAAGGTATTCCATTTTGCTCCAGTTTATTAAATGCCCATTCAATGGAGGCTTCAGACGGAAAACTAAAAATATCACCACCGAGTACAATCAATTCCGAACCTGATTCTTTTGCATGTTTTAATGCATTTTCAAAAGCTTTTTCAGGATTTGTGACCTCTCCGGTTTGAAAATGCCGGGTTTTGTTGTAAGCATTAGCCATGCGTTTGCTGAATTGCTGGAAGGGTAATTCCCGCTCATCTTTTTTATGAAGGTGTGTATCGGTCAGAAATGTAATTTTTGCAGGATCGATTATTTTTTCTGAAAAGAAATGTATATCGGTTCCGTCTTTTGTTACAGTTACCAGATTTGATTTCTCATATTTAGCAGATGTTGTTTTTGCATTCAAAATTTCTGGCAGCAGTCCCAAACCCAAAGAACCTAAACTTGCTTTTTGGAGAAAATTTCGTCGTTTCATTTACATGATATTTTGATTTGAATATATCAGATTTTCCAACATTATACAAAGTGATAATGTTTAATTTTCCATTGAAATAATCAATTAGTTTTCAGGATATTTTCAAAGATTTCCATTGTATTATTAAGATAAATTCATGGAGTATAATTATTACTTTTTCCATTCCTGGCTTTTAGCTGTTATTTTAACATCCCATGGTTGTGGTGGATTTGGTTTATAAACAGGATCATTATCCTGTTTCGGAAATGATTTTATGGTTGAAGCCAGCTTTTCAAAATTTTCCTTCTCAATATCAGAGAGGTTTTCAATCAGATTTTTTGTTTCAAAAGGATCTGTTTTAAGGTCATAAAAGGCGGCTGGTTTTCTTTTCGGATTGATATACAATTTATACCGCTTATTTCGAACTACCCGGTCTCTGAACCGGTATTGGTTCTCCACTCCGTTTTCTGTAAGCCGGGCATTGTTGCCACCACCCATTCCCAATATCCAGTCTCTTTTTGAATCTGTGGATTTTCCGCGCAAAACATCTGCAAAAGAATAACCGTCGATAATATATTCCTTAGCACCCGAATTCCAACTGTGTGAAGGTGTAACACCTGCCAAATCAAGGAAAGTAGGAAACAAATCAGTGAAATCGATTAGTGCCTCGGAATGCTGTCCGGGCTCAATTGTGCCGGGCCAGCTTACTAAAAAAGGCTCACAAATACCTGCCTCACTGGTTTTTCCTTTTCCTCCACGCACAGGATGTCTGTTTAATATTCCGGTCATTCCCCCGGTAGTACCATTGTCGGTGGTCCAAATTAGAACTGTGTTCTCGTCTATATTTTCCTGCTTCAGCGCATCCATTATTTCACCGGTAATTTTATCGGTATATTTCACCATACTTCTGAATTTACCTTCGTTGTCCGTTGCTGAATCACCCGGTGTGTTGACCAGGGGTGTGTGGGTTAACACCATCGGATAATACACAAAAAAGGGTTGGTCTTTATTCTTTTTAATAAAATCGATGATAAAATTTTTGAAAACATCCGGGCCAAAATCTCCATGCCGGGTATTACTGCCATTTTTAGTGTAAATGTAGGGATCATGATACCGCTCTGCGCTTGCCGGAATACCGGTTTCATAACCTGTCCACATGCAATATTCGTCAAACCCGCAACGCTCCGGCGCGTCGGGTTCCACCCTAAAATCGTCGATTTGCCATTTGCCGGCAATG
>DATFJO010000364.1:0-11182 GCA_035269145.1 Tangfeifania sp.
TTCCGGTTCTCCGGTTCTTCCTGCCTGCTCCGATTTATCGAGCAATGCAATTATTTTTTCTTCGGTCAGCGGTTTAAAATTGCGGGCAATGTCAATCATCATCTCCATTTCACCTCTGTTCTGCATTCCACAGATTAAACTGCTTACAGGCAGCGAAAGCGAATAACGCCGGCACAATTCGGCATTTACATTCACTCTCGATGATATCCGGTCAAATCCGCCGGTGAGTGATTTCATTCCAAGCACGCCGATATTTCGCTCGTTGGCAACCGGCAACACTTTCTGCTGAAAGCTGTTAAAATGCGCATCCATAATGTTCAACGGCATTTGAACCGCATCCCATTGAAACGGCATATTCAGCATGCCCATGTGAATATCGGGATGGCGGTGACCCGTGAATCCGATGTGCCGGAGTTTGCCTTCTTTTTGGGCTTCGCGAATGGCTTTAAACGCACCGTCATTCGGGTCAAAAATCCGTTCTTTATCTCCTTCATACTGAATGGAGTGAAACTGAACCAAATCAATGTGGTCGGTTTGCATTCTGCGCAATGCATCTTCCAAATGACGCTTTGCACCTTCGTAATCACGGGCGCAAACTTTTGTCATCAAGTAAACTTTATTCCGAAGGTTGCCTGATTTCAAGGCTTTTCCAACTACTTCCTCCGATTTCCCACGGTTGTATTCCCAGGCATTGTCAATAAAAGTAATTCCTTTTTCCACACCTTCATGAATCATTCTGATAGCGAGATTTTCATCGATGAATCCCAAATCCCAGCCACCAAAACCGATAATAGAAATTCTTTCTCCGGTGTTACCCAGTAAACGTGTAGGTATTTCGCTATTTTCAGATGCCTGAGACTTAAGAACCGCAGGTCCCATTAAAACACCTGCCATCAGTGTTCGGATAAAATCTCTTCTTGAATGATTATTTTTCATGGAATGAATGTTTTTATATTTCTATTTCACGTCAAATTTTACAATTACATCAAAACCACTGTCGTAGGATGAGTTATTGAGTTCAAAAAACAGGAACCGGAAAAGTTCATATTCCAGTTTAACTTCGTATTTGGCCACATCCTTTTCGTGAACTTCGCCAAAGCGCTGTTCGTAGCTTACAAACAAGTCATTGGTAATGTATTTTCCCACCACAACCGAGGCATCTTTAAAACTGCCTTCGCTTTTTACTTCAATGTAGTCCACATTCAGTTTGTCGCCAAGGAAAGCACTCAGTTGTGACGAAATTACCGAAGCAGCAGCTTTTTCGGCAAGATTTCCGCGGCCCGAAACATTTTCCTGCTCCGACATGGAAAGTTCGTTCATGCCTTTTCCGAAAAGAATATAGGAAAGTGCGTCGCCTTCGCTTACAGAACTTCCGTCGAGGGTGAAATTTACCTCGGGCGATTCGGGTGTGCCGGTAATGGATACCGACAGTTCCTGTTTCACACGTTGTGCATTTCTGAAAGTGTAAACTGCTTCAATGTTCATTCGGGGTGTTAGCTCTTCACCGCCCTGAAAACTGATTGAGCCCTCTTCAATTACAAATGTTTTCCCAAGTAAATCGTACTGGCCGCGCACCACATCAACCGAACCGAACAGTTCGAAAAATTCCTGATTTTTTATCAGCTCCAGCTCACCTGAGATTTCAATACGCATATCTTCATTTTTTACCCAGGTATTTTTGGGAATGCGAATGCGTAACTGCCCCTGGAAATTTTCGAAGTAATCAAATTTCAGGCTGTCGGGTTTGGGAGGGGCAAATGTTTCAATTTCGAGTGAGTCTGCAGAAACTGACATTTTTTCAACCTGTTCCACCAGAATGGGTTTAGGCATATCGGGTGTGCTTAGCTGGCCCATCATTCCCAGAATAGCCGGCAGGTAAATTTCAGCCTGCGGAATTTTTAAATCGCCACCGTAAACTACATTTCCTTTTTCGCCGCCAAGGTTGGCATGCCCTGAAAGCTGCATGTTAAACTGGTTATGATCGACGAGGTTGAATTTGTTGAAATTGAAGTTTATCTGTGACTCACTGACATTTCCTTTGTAAAAATCAGACGCAAAATCAACCTGGCCGGTCCCGGTAAGGTTTCCGTCATCGGTGCGTATGTTGAAAGTGTCCATCACCACCTGGTTATTGCTGAAATTCAGGTTTAACCTGATGTCTCTGTAATCGATTCCATACTCACCGATTTTGACAGAAGCATCCTGCAGTTTCAGATTTCCTGTGGGGCTGGGAGATTCAATCGTGCCATCCAAATTAACTTTTCCCTCAATATTTCCGACAATATTTCCGGGAATATCGAATGTTTGCAAAATGGCAAGTGGAAATTTTTCGAACAGGACACTTCCGTCGATGGGATCTTTTGGGTTTAAATGATAACCCATTGTATCGAGGTTAAGCTGAACCGGCAGTGTTGCCGTAACATCAAACCTGCCGCTGTCCTGCGGAACTATCAGTGATTTGAGTGTAACCCGGCCGTTTTCATAATTTAAACTGCCGTTGAATTTTGTAAACTGGTAATCGTTAAACGATGCATTGCTCAGTTTGTAATTTCCGGTTATCAGTGGCGCTTCCGATGTTCCTTCGAGATTGAGCGACAAATCGAAAAATCCGGCAGGATTTACTTCCAAATCCAGCAGTTCGCTCAGTTTTTCAATGTTGAGGTTGGCCATTTCAAGCCTGAAATCTTCTTCTCCTTTTCTCGAAATATTTCCCTGTAAAAGAATATGTTGTGCGCTGTCGGCAGAACCGGAAGCCAGTTTGAAGTTATCGATGTTATAATTTAACGAATCAATTTCAAGGATGGCCGGAGGTTGCTGCAGCGCCCAGTTCTGGTTTTTATAATCAATCTGCCATTCGGTTATTGTTAGCCTGAGTTGATCACCCGGCACAATTCCGCTTTTTAACCGGGTGCTGATTTCATTTCCGTCAATTCCTGCCTCTACAAACAGTGAATCGAGACTTCCGTCAGCTTTTACTGTTACTGAATCCAGCTTGTTTTGGCCCGAAGTGATATTATTTGCCGAAGCCCGGACATTAAAAAGTGTATCTTCGGGAGCCAGCCTCGCATTTCCGCTGACGTTAAAGTTTTCAACAAATACAGGGTCGGTGTCTGAATTTAATTCACTTCTGAAAACAGACGCGTCAGCCATCAGCGAATCCAGTGAGCCTTCAGCATTAAAACTGAGTGAATCCATTTTATGTTCCAGGTAAGCCAAATCACTTGCATTTCCTGTAATGTTAAAAGTTGTATCGCGTTTAGTGAGGGTTCCGTTGGCAGTCAGGTTCAATTGTTGAACTATAAATTCTTCAAATTGTGTTTTGTTAAGACCGATAGTTGTATTTAGCTGAAGTGAGTCAGAGTTTCCCTGAAGCCTTGCTTTTATTTCGCCACTGGAATTCAGGTTTTCAACTGGGATGAAATTTTGAAATTCTTCGGTACCAGTAAACGTTGCCGTTAACTGAATGTCGGATGCGGCGCGGAAACTGTAATTTCCATGGGCCTGAAGGTTTATAGTTTTACTTTTTAGCCGGAGTGAATCAATTTTCAGGTTTTCATTTCCGTAGCCGGCGTCGGCAAACAGCGTGTCAACCTGGAAATTGCTAAAACGTGAATCAGTAAACATTACTTTGCCTGAAGCTGACAAGCTTCCAGGTTCAAAACCTCGTCCTTTCAGGTTGGCTTCTAAATTTAATCCGGAGGATAAGGTGTCGTTGCCGGTTAATACAGCGAGGTTCAGGTTCGAGGTGGAAATTTTTGCTGTGTAATCCGGTACCTCCAGCAGGTTCTGAATATTCGGAACCACTTTAAACTTTCCGAATTCACCGTCGCCACTAACTGTTCCGCTCAGGTTTCCTTTGTCGAATTCAAGATTGACCAGCAGTTCGCTCAGCCGTTTTTGTTCAATAATTGTTTCGTTAAAATCTGCATCAACTTTTAACTGCGCATCTGCCGGATCGGTGCCTTTGCCGCTGGCTGTCAGTTTTCCGTTTACTAAATAATCGAGTTGCGGATTTCCAATCCAGTGTCCCAGCCTGATGTTTTCCAGTTTTCCGTTTAACTGGTAAATCAATTTTACGGGTGAATCGCCAAACAAAAAATCCTGCAGGTTGGGGGACGAAACACCGATAGCAATTAACTGGTCGTTTTCTTTCAGTTCAAGGTTAACAATCACAGAATCTTTGGTGGCCTGTGCGTCTATTTTTACCACGGGGCGGGCCGGGATTTTCAGGCCGGGGATGAAATATTCAAATTCGTTTAAATACAACTCTTCTGTTTCAAAAGTTGCATCACCTGTAATTTCGGGTGGCGGGTTAAATTCAGTATTTCCTTCCACCTCGTTTTTGGCGGTTTTAATGTAAAAATCATTCAGCTCTGTAAAATTGGTGTCCCTTTTCAGTTGAAACGATAACTGGTCTAAGGTAAAATCAGGATTTTGTGTTGAAAATGAGAATTCATTTAAGTTTACTTCCTGCTCATTGCCTTTTAGAAACAAAGAAAACTGCGTGTTCAGGTTTTCAACTTTTTCCGGGATAATTGTGTCGATTGTCTGGGTTTTTACTGAACCACCGGAAATGTTGATGCCTGATAAGTCAATCTCAAATTTCCCGGGTTCGGCTGCAGTTGTATCTTTTTCTTCGGGGCTGGTTTTTATTAGGTTTTCCACATTCCAGGTGGAGTCGTTGTTTTGTTTCAGGAAAAAATACGGCCTGACAATTTCGGCAGAAGTGACATCGAGTTTTCTGCTTAACAGCGGCAATAAATTATAATTGGCAGAAAACTTTTCGATGTAGGCCAATGTGTCGTTTTGGTAAGTAAGCAAAATATTTTCGAGGCTCAGTCCGGTAAAGAAATTCCCATCGATTTTACCGATACTCAGTTCGCCGTTTAAAACGTTGCCTGCCTGTTTTTCGGAAATACGGGCTATGCGCTCCTTTACCGGCCGTGTTTGAATCAGCAACGAAACCAGCAAAAGAAGTATCAGGATGCCTGCAATGAGCCATCCTAAAATGCGCAATCCGTATGTTATTCCTTTCTTCATATTAAAATGCCTGCCCTACACTGATAAAAAACTGCGGGCTTGTTTTTTCGTTCCACAGCGGGAACCCCAAATCGAGCCGCACCGGGCCAATTGGAGTTCTAATTCTCATTCCTGTTCCTGCTGAATATCCTAAATTACCTAAATCGTAAGAATAGGATCTTTCCCACACATTTCCGGCTTCGAAAAATGCCACCATACTCAGCCGCCAAAAAAGCGGATAACGAATTTCAAAATTGCTCTCGAAAACACTTTTGCCACCCAGCGGTGTTCCGGTTTCGCGTTTTGGCCCCAGTCGCGCGCGGCTCCATCCGCGGATGGAATTGCTCCCTCCAGCGTAAAAACGATCTTCAACCGGAATAAAGTTGCTGGTGTCGGCCGAGCTGATACCTCCGGCCATCAGCCTCAAAGCCAGCACAACCCTGCCAATGTCGTGATAAGTTCTGAAATCAACCCACAACCTTGTATAGTTGAAATCGCCTCCAAACAGGAATCCGTTATACTTGAAACCTCCCGAAATGTTAAACCCCTGCTCGGGTGAGAAAGTGGGATAGGAGTTGTCGAATACTGTACTGAATAAAAAACCCGATTTATTGTACGGGAATTTACCGTCTTCGAAATCCGGGAATTCCTCATCGCCGGTTTCCACCTTTTGTTCCACATCTTCGAAATAGTAGGTCAGTTTGCTGGTGAGCCAGTCGTTAAAACGGTAGGTAACCGGTACATTTACACCATAAGTCCGGGTGTCATAACCAGGTTCCGATTTACGCATTATGTAAGGATTGAGCGCAATGGAAGTTTTTGTGCCGATAAACTGTGGCTGAATCCAGCGTAAACTGGCCGAATATGGCTCGAGTGCCGAATGTTTTAAATAGAGATTTATCCGACGCGCACCACCGAGAAAACCCCTGTAGTTTAAATCGAGGAATGCACGAAATTTATCTTCGGTACCATATCCCGCTCCTAAACGGGTGCTCAGACGCGGAGCTTCTTCAATGTATATTTTCACCGGAATAGGGCTGCGTAAGGTTTCCCTGTTTTTTTCGGGCAATACCGAAACCACCCTGAAAAGCTGCAGGCGGTATAAATTGCGGCGGGTTTCATTCAGCAGCGATTTGTTGTAAAGCTGCCCGTCTTCGTATTGCAGTTGCTTGCGGATAAATTCCTCAGAAACATGCTGATTTCCCGAAATGGTGGTTTCTCCGACTTTTGCTTTTGGTCCCGGCTCAATGGTGTAATGAATATCAGTTATAAATTCCTTTGTATTTAAATCGAGTGAATAATTTGTGGTGGAATAAGCATAACCGAGACTTCTGAAAGCATCGTCGACGGTTTGTTTGTCGGTGCTGATGTCTTCATCGCGAAACCGTTCATCTTCTTTTAGGTTTAGCTCTCGCAGCATCCTGTTTCTCAGTGAATCAACATCGAAAGAAACTGTTTCTCCCACAATCTCAAAAGTAACTGTATCGATTTTTACCGGCTCGCCTTCGTCAATCTCAAAAGTAAGTTTTACAATTTCTCTTTTTTCATTTATTCCCGGGGGTTGAAGTTTTACATCTACCTGAAGGAAGCCTTCGCTTTGGTAGATTCTGATAAGCCGCTCGATATCCAGAGTTACAAGTTCTTCGTTGTATAGAAACGGCTCTTCTTTCGTCAATACTTTTTCGAGCCATGAAACTTCTTTTAAAGCCATCCGCTCAAGCAGAAAATCTTTTTCAAGGGTTTTATTCCCTTTGAAGTTTATCTGCCTGACTTCAAAATTTTCCTGCGCCTGCACTCTTTGCAATGAAAGAAAGCAGGAAAGAAAAAAAATAAGTATGACTAAAAATTGTTTATGGCGCATTCATCGATTTCTGTAAATTCTTTTTAACCTCTGGTTAGCATTGCGGTTTTTAGTTAGCTGTACCTGTAATATAAACGGTACTTACCACGAATTGTTTTTTCAAAAAAACTGTACCAAAATTAAATTTTCGGAGCAATACGATGCAATTGGTTTTATTGGCCTGAAATCTTATCGGTTTAATTCAACCGCTAAGTAAATTATTCCACATAATTGTGGTTAAATTGGTACACTTTTAATTTTTTTCCAAACAAACCTGTAAATATGCAGTTGTTGTTCAACCTGCTGTTAGCAAGGTAATTTGGTGGTGATTGTCTGTTCATAATTCATTGCTTGTCTCTTTTAGTTCATTTTTTGTCTGAACTGATGCGGAATCAAATCTTATAAATAAATTGAAATACCAGATAGAAAATACGCCAAAAAAATTTTTTTCTGAATTGGGAAGCATTGTTTTATTTACCGGCGAAACGGTGCGGCAGTTTTTTATAGGGCCTTTTGAAACCCGCGAAATGATAAAACAAGGGTATTACATTGGCAATAAAACTTTGCCGCTGGTTGTAATTACGGGTTTTATTATGGGGTTGGTATTAACAATCCAAACCCGTCCGGTGCTGGTGGAATTCGGTGCACAATCGATGCTGCCGGGAATGATTGCCGTTTCAATTATCCGGGAAATTGGTCCTATGGTAACTGCACTTCTTTGTGCCGGAAAAATCAGCTCCGGGATAGGGGCCGAACTGGGGGCCATGAAAGTTACAGAACAGTTAGATGCAATGGAAGTTTCGGGAACGCAGCCGCTGAATTATGTTGTTGCCACCCGTGTTATGGCCACTACATTGCTGGTGCCCATTTTGGTGTTTTTTGCAGATGCCGTTGCTATGTTAGGTTCATTTTTTGCCATCAACCTGCACGAAAACATTTCACTGGTGTTGTTTATTTCGCAGGCATTTGATGCACTCGGCTTTATTGATTTGATACCGGCCACGGTAAAAACCATCTTTTTCGGTTTTTTTATCGGGTTAATAGGTGCATACAAAGGGTATACTGCCAGCCGGGGAACCGAGTCGGTGGGAATGTCGGCCAATTCGGCTGTAGTTACTGCTTCGCTGGTAATTTTTGTTATCGACCTGCTGGCTGTGCAGATAACAAATTTGTTTTTCACATTGTAATAAACCTGGTAAATGGACACTGTAATAGAAATAAAAGATCTGAAGAAATCATTTGAAAATAATGATGTGCTGAACGGGCTCAGCCTCGATTTAAAACGAGGTGAGAACCTGGCATTGCTCGGCAAATCGGGGTCGGGCAAATCGGTTTTGATTAAATGCATTGTTCAGTTAATCAAATCTGATTCGGGAACCATAAAAGTACTTAACCGCGATTTAAACCAAATGAGTAAAACAGAAATAGATGAGCTGCGGCAAAAGGTGGGTTATCTTTTTCAGGGTGGAGCTTTGTACGATTCCATGTCGGTTAGGGAAAACCTCGAGTTTCCGGTCAGGCGGACCCAAAAAAAGAAAAATAAAAAAGAGTTGAACGACATGGTAATGGAAGTACTCGACAGTGTGGGGCTGACCGAAGCGGTCGATAAAATGCCGGCTGAACTTTCGGGGGGAATGAAAAAACGAATCGGGCTGGCCCGAACCCTGATTCTCAGACCTGAAATCATACTGTACGATGAACCTACCACCGGCCTCGATCCGGTTACCTCGGGCGAAATTAGTGAGCTGATGCTGAAGATACAGGATAAATACAATACATCTTCCATTATTGTAACCCACGACATGAAATGCGTAAAGATGACATCAAATAAAATAAAATTACTGATGGATGGTAAATTTTATGCTGAAGGAACTTTTGATGAACTCAGCAAAAGCGAAGACGATAACGTAAAGGGATATTTTAATTAAAAGACAAAAAATTATGGGAAAATTTGCAAACCGCTCAATAAAACTGGGATTGCTGGTTGCCGGAGGACTTTTCCTTTTTGCAATAGCAATTTTTTACCTCGGAAGTCAACAAGATCTTTTTTCTTCTTCGGTAACGGTAAAAAGTTATTTCAGGGATGTGAAAGGGCTGATGGAAGGCAATAAAGTTCAGTACTCGGGAATAACTGTCGGGCATGTAGCTCACATCGAAATTATTAACGATACAACAATCCTGGTTCAAATGTCGGTAAATAAAGATGTGCAGAAATTCATCCGTACCGATTCAAAAGTAGATATTGCCAGCGACGGATTGATGGGGAGTAAAATTGTAAGCATTTACCCGGGCTCCGCTTCAGCGCAGTCAATTTCTGACGATGATGTTTTAATGACACAGGAATCGATTGATTTTCAGGATGTGCTCGTAGAGGCAGAATCGGTACTGCGCGATACAAGAGAAATAACCAGCAATCTTCAGGATATTAGCCGGAAAATGAACGAAGGGGATGGCGATATTGCTGTTCTGCTTAATGAGGATAAAATTACCACAAAGCTAAATCGCTTTGGAGACGAAATGCTGGCAATTGCTGCAACCTCTGATGAAATCCTTCAGAAAGTGAATGAAGGAGAAGGTGATTTGGGAAGGTTAATTAATGATTCGACAATCACCATGGAATACATGCAACTAATGAATGACTTTGATAGCATTGCCTTTAAAACAAACCGGTTTGCTGACGAGCTGAACCAGTACAGTAAACAACTTAATTCGGGAGATGGCCTTCTTTACAAGCTTGCATACGATTCAGTTATGACGGGCAATATCGATACAACCATTGCAAAGATTAGCACCGGTATAGACGATGTTGTGGAGGCGGCAAATACCCTTGAGAAGAGTTGGGTTTTCAACCTCTTTTCAAAAAACAGGGAAAAGAAAAAATGATTGACTCAATTTTATAATAACTAAAAATTATTCACAATGAAAAAATCGATTTTAAGTTTATTTACACTTGCTTTTCTAATGGTGGTTAGTTCGCCTATTGTGAAAGCAGATGAAGAACTAAACAAAACTGCAGTAGCAAAAGCTAATAATGAAGCGGTTACTGAAGCTAAGGCTGAGATTAATAAAATGGTTGACCGCGTTTTGGAAATCAATGAAATGGATTTGGATGAGCTGACACGAGCCGAACGAAAAGAGTTGAAAAAAGAAGTGCGAACCATTAAAAAAGATCTGAAGGCCTACAGTAAAAGTGACAATCCGGCTATATCTGAAGCAGCGGCAAAAGGAGCCGACGGAGCCGGAATTTACATTTCGGGTAGTGCTTTGATTATCATCTTGTTGTTGCTAATATTGCTTTAATAGTGTATTGTTTTAACGAAAAATGCCGGGATAACTGACCGGCATTTTTCTGTCTCTGTATCTTTTATTGTCAGTTTGACATTGATTCGGCATTATTCTTTTGTCTGGTCATGCTTTACCTTATTCATAAATTCCGAAGTAACCTCCGAAGCATCGGCCCCGAATGAATCAACCACGGTGCCTTTTATATTTTTATTGGTTTCAACCGCGTAAATTATGGTGCTGTCGGCCGGGTTCGAAATTCCTTCAAACCGGTGAAATTCAACCAATGTGACATCCGAAGGAACAAACTGGTTTCCTTCGCTGTCAACTAATTTTTCATTTTCGTTCACTTTAAAATTGGCTTTAAATCCCCGTTTCTTTAGTTCCGTGGAAGCTTCAGCCAAAGTATCGTATCGGTTGTTGTACATCATACCTGTTTTTTTTTGAATGAATAATTTTGTTGCGGTAATATACTTAAAAAACCCTGCCAAAAAAATAAATATTTGTAATGATTCGGGTGGTAAGCTTTTGTTTTAAAGGATTTTGGTGCTTGTTTTATTTAATTTTTCTGATGAATGCCTGGGTTTTGGTTGTAAATTTTGTGGAATTTTGTGGACAAAATACGCATATTGATTCATGTAACCACACCGGAAACGTATTCAAAACAGGAAATCGGGTACCCCCACATTTTTAATAAACACTCCATTTTAATTATTTCATGTTGTATTATAATGAGTTAGCAATTTTTTTCGGAAATGCCGGATTAACACACCGGTTATTGATTATTATATCGGACGGGTGGCACAGTATTTTCATCGTAAATTATTGATAAAATGTTGTAATTTAATTGGTTTCGAATTGCTATGTTGAATTTGACGGCAGACTTATGCTTTTGTTTATAAACAGGTTAATATGATGCCGGCTTCGTAAAGCAGTTTTTAAGAATTATGAAAAATTTTCCATTGGTAAGAACTGCCGCAGTACTTTTTATTCTTTCCGTATTGATGCTGGTACTTATACTGGCAAAAAATATTTTAGTGC
>DATFJO010000365.1:0-2958 GCA_035269145.1 Tangfeifania sp.
TGCCAGTTGTAGTTTAAGAAAGCTATTTTGGCCTGTAAATCATTTTAGCGCTTTAATAATTTGAATCACAATAAAAATGAGAAGGAAAACAACCAGGGCAGAAATGATGACTCCCACCCAAACACCGGCTTCAAAAATAGCGGCAATCACATCGCATCCGGGCAGAGTAAGCGCTAAAAGCAGGATAAAACTGTAAATAAGTGGCTTGTAGTATTTTTCCATAATTTCAATTTTTGAATTTTAGTATAAAAAATTGTGCCGGAATTTGCACAGGAAGTATTTTGTAACCCTGGTGGCGGAAAAGTTTATCTCAACTTTCTGGTTTTCAGTTTTCCCCTGGATGTTGAAAGACAAAAACTATAGTCAGCCTGACTGTTACAGCGAGCGGAGTCCACCAAGGGAATCGCCATGCAGGAACTGTTTCTCAATAAATTAAAGATTAATTCCACCAACACTTTTGAAATAATTTTGGTAAGATATTTTTAAAGTACCACAGGCATTCAGGAATGTAGGATATTTCCACAACTTTTGTCTGCAAAATTCCCCAAAAATGCATCAGTAAATCAATGAAAGAATAATTGCCGGGCGGGTACTGTATTTTTTAATTATTCATTCAAAACCGTCTGCCATTCTTGTTTAGCTGTTTTGCTTGGCTGTTTTAGCGCTCTGCATTTAATGTTTTTGGAACAGTACTTGAAAATTTCCGGGCAGATTTAATAAGGCAGTGTTAAATTAAAACATGGATTTATGCAAAAAAGAAGAAAACGGCAACTACTCATTGTAGCAGGTTTGATAATTCTTGCCGGGGCCATTTTTCTTACCACCCGGTTTTCAGTTTGGAATAAACAGCAATCGGAGCAGGAGCAAACCGCTGATGAACTGCCTGTTGTTTCGGTTTTTACAGTCCATCCGGGAGAAACAACTACATTTATTCCAATTACCGGAAGGGTAAAACCTGCCAGCCGGATTTTGGTTTTTTCTGAAGTGGGTGGAGTGCTTCAGTCAGCCCTAAAGCCTTTTAAAACGGGCGTTTCGTTTCAAAAGGGTGAATTGATGGCCCGCGTTGATAACCGCGAAGTTTCTCAAAACCTGCGGGCTCAGAAAAGTTCGTTTATGAGCATGTTGTCGAACCTTGTGGCAGCCATTAGTATTGATTATCCCAAACATTATGAAACCTGGCAAAATTACCTTTCAGAGTTTTCACCAAATGAAAAACTGCCTCCACTGCCCGAAGTCAGCGACCGGCAGTTTCAGCTTTATTTAAACAGCAACAATATTTACAGCCAGTACCATTCCATCCGTCAAATGGAAATCCGGCTGGCAAAATACGGAATTTATGCTGCATTCGATGGTACTCTCACCCTTGCAAATGCAGAAGATGGCACCGTGGTAAGTCCCGGGCAATCTCTTGGCGAATTTATGAGCAACAAACATTTTGAAGTGGAGGCATCAATTCAATCCGATGATCTTCACTACGCCCGTCCGGGAGCCGAAGTAACTCTTTCGGTAGTTGGGAAAAATGATTCCTTTCGTGGAAACATCATCCGGATAAATGAGAAAATTGATCCGCAAACACAAACCGTAAAAATATTTATTCAGCTAAAGGAAAATAAATTGCTGAAGCCCGGAAATTTTATGAAAGGAAAACTAAAAACCGCCACATTTCAGCAATCGGTAAAAATGAGCAATGATTATCTCGTGCAAAACAATCATGTTTTCAAGGTAAAAGACAGTGTTGCTGTTTTACATCCCGTTACAATTGAATCGCGTTCAGCCGATTCGGTTGTGGTTTCAGGCCTCGAAGAGGGAATGTTTATAATCGATGAGGAAAAATCTCCGGCATTTGAAGGTACCCGCGTAAATTTCAGCAATCGGTAAATTTTAAAAAAATTGGTTTTGAAAAAAGTTGTCAGATTTTTTATTCGTAACGAAGTACTTGTAAATCTATTTATCGTTTTAATAATTGTTTTCGGAATTCAGGCTGGCCGGAACATCAATTCTTCACTTTTTCCTGAACTCGACACCCAGTTTATCATTGTCAATGCAGTTTTTCCGGGTGCTTCGCCCATTGAAATGGAAGAAGGAGTTACCCTGAAAATCGAAGATAATCTTGAGGGTATCAGCGGAATCGACCGGGTAACTTCCACGTCTTCCGAAAACACGAGCAATATCCGTATTGAATTGCTTCCGAGGGCAGATGCCAACGAAGTGCTGCAGGAGGTTAAAAATGCAGTAGACCGTATCAGCTCTTTTCCGGCAGGACTGGAACGGGTAGTTGTTTTTAAAGAAGAAATGCTGAATTTTACCATGAAACTGGCGCTTCACGGCGATGTTTCGCTGGCTGTTTTAAAAGCCACAGCCCAGTCGGTAGAAGATAAACTGCGAAATTCGGAATACATCTCCAAAATAAGACTTTCAGGATTTACCAGCGAAGAGATTGAAATTGAAGTTGATGAAACAGCGTTGCGGCAATACGGCCTGACTTTCAGTGATATCAGCCGCGCTGTGAGTAGCCACAACATGAATATTACCGGGGGAAAAATCAGGGGCAATCAAAAGGAGTTGCTGATTCGGGGAGACAACAAGGAATATTTTGCGCCTGAATTTTTCAACATTATTGTGAAAGCAACTCCCGATGGCCAAACTGTGAGGCTTGGAGATGTGGCGGAAATCCGGGACTCCTGGGCAGAAAATACCGACCGCATTTTTTTTAACGACGACCGTGCAGTTACAATTACGGTAAATACAACCAATGAGGAAAACATTCTGGAAGCCGCCTCGTTTATCCGGGATTACACCCAACAATTTAATGAGCGAAAAAGCGGCATTCAGCTTACCATTGTCGAAGATGCCACCGATGTTTTAAACCAGCGTATTTCATTGCTGAAAAAGAACGGCCTCATTGGCGCCGGGTTGGTGTTGATTATGCTCGGGCTGTTTCTACGTCTTCGAATGGCT